>NZ_CAUPYC010000015.1:0-63050 GCF_963515335.1 uncultured Paenibacillus sp.
GGCCTGCGCCTTGCGGCCCGCGGTTCTGCCCGCCCTGGCCTGCGCCTTGCGGCCCGCGGTTCTGCCCGCCCTGGCCTGCGCCTTGCGGTCCGCGGTTCTGTCCGCCTTGGCCTTGCGGCCGGTTATACCCGCCGCCTTGCTGTCCCTGGCCGCCTTGCTGGCGGTTTCCGCCTTGGCCTTGCGGACGGCTATACCCGCCGCCTTGCTGTCCTTGGCCGGCCTGCCCTTGCGGACGGCCGTTTCCGCCGCCTTGCCGGCCATTCGGGTTGCTCTGAACTTGCGTTGTCGTCGTAGTTGAATTCATAGTCTCCTGCTTTTCTGTTTGATTTGGGTTGATCCGGTTTACCGTATCGCTCGGGCGCTGTCCGCCGGACTGCCCTTGCGCCGGCCGCTGTCCGGATTGAAGCGTGTTCGAGCGGAGCGAGTCCTGCCGGTCGTTCGTCCGCGCGCCCTGTGCCGCCTGCGGCCGGTCGCCGGACGGCTTGACAGCTTGCTGGCGGCCTGCGCCCGAGCTTTCCTGCGCCCGCTTGGCCGCGGCGTTCTCCTTGATATTGCGGAAGAAGCCTTCAACCTTGGACACCATTTCATTCTCCATCACGCTCATATGATTGTTGACGGGCAAATCGAGCCGCTTCAGAATCGTAATGATTTCCTTGCTGCTCATATTGAGCGATTTGGCGTATTCATAGACGCGCAGTTTATCCTTGTTGTCCTGTTTAGTCAATATTCCTCCACCTCCGAATGTGTACCGAGATGACTGCGTATCATGCCGGCGAAGCCGCTGTCCGCCACTCCGACGATCACACGCTCCTCCTTGCCGATCGCGGCGCCGAGCGTGAACCGGTCGAACACTTCCAGCAACGGCACGCCATAGGTCGCGCACTTGTCACGGTATTTCTTCTTCGTATTGTCGGAAGCGTCGCCGGCCACGAGCACGAGCGCCGCTTTTCCCTGTTTGACCGCCTTGAGCACCGTTTCATCGCCGGTCGCCAGCTTGCCGGCCCTCATCGCCATGCCTAGCGCCGACAACGCCTTATGCTTCGCCGTCATCGTCTTCCCGCTCCTTGGCGGCGTTGAAATCGTCCTCCACCGCGACGAAATCCCGCTCCAGCTGCTCGTAGATCGCCGGGTCGACGGCCAGCTTGAACGCCCGGTCGAAGGACTTGCTTTTCTTGGCCAGCTTGAAGCAGGCGACCTTGCCGCACAGATAGGCGCCCCGGCCGGCTTTTTTGCCCGTCAGGTCGATCAGCACGCCGCCGTCCGGCGTCCGTACAACGCGAATAAGCGATTTCTTGGGCATCATTTCCTGGCAGGCCACGCATTTGCGCAAAGGCGCTTTCCTGGGCTTCATCGTCATCCCCCCGTCCTTCTATAAGCCCTCCGGCAGCCGGCCGGCTACCCGTCGTAGGAAACGGAGTCCTGGTGCATCGCCCCGCCTTGCGTTCTCGGCCGGTCGAATTCCTGCTCGGCTTGCGTCTCGCTCTTGATGTCGATTTTCCAGCCGGTCAGCTTCGCCGCCAAACGGGCGTTCTGCCCTTTGATGCCGATCGCAAGCGAGAGCTGATAATCCGGCACGATGACGCGCGCCATTTTCTCCTGCTCGTACACGATGACCTCCAGCACCTTGGACGGGCTGAGCGCGTTGGCCACATACTCCTCGACGCTGTCCGACCAGCGGACGATATCGATTTTCTCGCCCTTCAGCTCGGTGACGACCGTCTGCACGCGCAATCCCTTCGGACCGACGCATGACCCTACCGGATCGACCTCCGGATTGCGGGAATGAACGGCGATTTTGGAGCGGAAGCCCGCCTCGCGCGCCACCGAGCGAATCTCGACGACGCCGTCGTAGATTTCCGGCACTTCGAGCTCGAACAGCCGCTTGAGCAGGCCCGGATGGGTGCGGGACAAAATGATCTGCGGCCCTTTCGTCGTGTTCTCGACTTTGGTGATATATGATTTCACGCGGTCGCCGTGCTTGAACTTGTCGTTCGGCATCAGCTCGGCAAGCGGCAAGGCGGCCTCCACCTTGCCGAGGTCGATGTACAGGTTGCGCGTGTCCTGGCGCTGCACGATGCCGTTCACGATATCTTCTTCCTTGTCTACGAACGCATTGTAGATCAGCCCGCGCTCCGCTTCGCGAATGCGCTGCGTCACGACCTGCTTGGCGGTTTGCGCCGCGATGCGGCCGAAGTCGCGCGGCGTTACCTCGATCTCGGCGATATCGTCAAGCTGGTAATGCGGATTGATTTCGCGCGCCGCCTCGACCGATATTTCCAGACGCGGGTCAAGCACCTCCTCGACGACCGTCTTCCGCGCATACACCTTGATGACGCCCGTATGCCGGTTGATGTCGACGCGCACATTCTGAGCCGTGTTGAAATTGCGTTTGTAGCTCGAAATCAACGCCGCCTCGATCGCTTCGAGCAGCACGTCCTTGCCGATACCCTTATCCCTCTCGATTTCCGCAAGCGCCTCGATAAAATCCATGCTCATTGGAAAACAGTTCCCCCTCTCAACTGGTTAAAATACGACGGCCAGACGCGCGCCCGCAATCTTGGCGTACGGAATCGCCTGCCGTTGCTTCCCGACCTCCACGACGGCCTCTTCGCCGTCAAAGGAAACGAGCCTGCCTTCGAATTCCTTGGCGCCGCCGACCGGCTCGTAAGTCGTCAGAAACACAGGCTTGCCGACCGCCTTCGCCATATCCTCGGGCTTCTTGAGCGGGCGTTCCGCGCCGGGCGACGATACCTCGAGAAAATAAGCGTCCGGAATCGGATCGTTCTCGTCGAGCCGTTCGCTGACGTATTCGCTGATCCGGCCGCATTCATCGATATCGATGCCGCCTTCCTTGTCGACGAAAATGCGAAGAAACCAGTTGCCGCCTTCTTTGACGTATTCGATGTCCACCAGTTCAAATCCGTGCTCCGTCAAAAAAGGCTGCACCATTTCTTCAACTGCGGCTTTTATTTTGGATGTGCTCACGGCACCTGACCCCCCGAACCAATGATGTTTTGTCCGCAGACAAAACGTAAAGAGTGGGTTTCCCCACTCTTCTTCTGCAGACACCATATCAACAGCATTACCAGAAAAATTATAGCATAATCGGGGAGAAGTGACAACAGCAAATGAAAACCACGCCTTCGGTTTCATTCCGTCATCCATTCGATTTAAAACAGCGACAGCTGGTTCGATTCCGGCAGCCCCCGAAAGCACCCCATCGCGCCGAGCAGCTCGACGATCGTCTTCGACGCCCGTGACTTCTGCTGGAAGTCCTCGACCGACAGGAAATCCCCCTGCTCCCTGGCCGCCGCGATGTTGCGGGCCGCGTTGTCGCCGATGCCGCCGATCGCCGCGAACGGCGGAATGAGCGAATCGCCGTCGATCCGGAACCTCGTGGCGTCCGAGCGGTACAGATCGATCGGCTTGAACGAAAAGCCGCGCGCCGTCATTTCCAGCGCCATCTCGAGAATGGAGATCATGCCCTTCTCCTTCGTCGTGGCGTTGAAGCCCTTCTCCTCGATCTCGATCAGCTTCTTCATGATCGCGTCATAGCCTTGGCACAGCAGCTCCAGATCGAAGTCCTCCGCCCGCACCGTGAAGTAAGTGGCATAATAGGCGATCGGATAATAGAGCTTAAAGTAGGCGGTGCGAACGGCCGAGATGACGTAAGCGGCGGCGTGCGCCTTCGGGAACATGTACTCGATGCGCAGGCAGGAATCGATATACCATTGCGGCACCTTGCACCGCTTCATCTCCTCGATCCACTCCGGCGTCAGGCCTTTGCCTTTGCGGACGCTCTCCGTAATCTTGAACGCGAGGCCCGCATCCATTCCCGCTTTATAAATAAGGAACAGCATGATGTCGTCGCGGCAGCCGATAACGGTCTTGATGTTGCAGGTGCCTTTCTTGATCAGCTCCTGCGCGTTGCCGAGCCAGACGCCCGTGCCGTGCGACAGGCCCGAAATCTGCAGCAGGTCGGCGAAGCTTGACGGCTGCGTTTCCTCGAGCATCTGGCGGACGAACTTCGTTCCCATCTCCGGCACGCCGTAGGTGGCGACCGGCGTCCGGATCTGCTGGGCCGTCACGCCGAGCGCCTGCGTCGAGTTGAACAGGCTCATGACCTTGGGATCGTTCATCGGGATCGTCGTCGGATCGACGCCCGTCAAATCCTGCAGCATGCGCATCATCGTCGGATCGTCGTGTCCCAGAATATCGAGCTTCAGCAGGTTCGCGTCGAATGCGTGGTAGTCGAAATGCGTCGTCTTCCATTCCGCGCTCGTATCGTCGGCCGGATATTGAACCGGCGTAATGTCCTCAACCTCAATATAATCCGGCACGACCACAATCCCGCCCGGATGCTGGCCGGTGCTCCGCTTGACGCCGGTACAGCCGGCGGCCAGCCGGTTCAGCTCGGCGCCGCGCCATTTTTTGCCCTGGTCTTCCTCGTACTTCTTCGCGAAGCCGTACGCCGTCTTCTCCGCGACCGTGCCGATCGTGCCGGCCCGGAACACGCTTTTCTCCCCGAACAGCACCTTCGTGTAGTTATGCGCATGGGGCTGATATTCGCCCGAGAAGTTCAAGTCGATATCGGGAACCTTGTCGCCCTTGAAGCCGAGGAACGTTTCGAACGGAATATCCTGGCCTTCGCCCTTCAGCGGCCGCCCGCAGTCCGGGCATGATTTATCCGGAAGGTCGAAGCCGCTCGGCACGCTGCCGTCGAGAAACCATTCGCTGTGCTTGCAATCCGGATTCAAGCATATGTAATGCGCCGGCAGCGGATTGACCTCGGATATGCCGAGGAACGTCGCGACGACGGACGAGCCGACCGAGCCCCGCGAGCCGACGAGATAGCCGTCCGCGTTGGACTTCTTGACGAGCCGCTCGGAAATCAGATAGTTCGCCGAGAAGCCGTACTTGATAATCGGCACGAGCTCCTTCTCCAGCCGGTCGACGACGACCTGCGGCAGCGGCTCCCCGTACATCCGCTTGGCGAAGTCGTAGCAGGTGTTCCGGATTTCTTCGTCCGCCCCTTCGATGATCGGGGTGAACAGCTTGTCCGGAAACATCTCGAAATCCTCGAACCGTCCGGCCAGCTCCACCGTATTCCGGATTACGACCTCGCGCGCCTTCTCCTCGCCGAGAAAGGCGAACGCCTCCAGCATTTCCGCGGTCGTGCGGAAATGGGCGTCGGGCTTCTTGATATCCTTCAACGGGCTGAAGCCGGTGATGCCGTGAATCGTAATGTCGCGGAAAATTTTGTCGCGCGGGTTCAAATAATGGACGTTGCCCGTCGCGATGACCGGCTTGCCAAGCTTGTCGCCGATCCGGCATACGCGCCGCAGCGCCTGCTCGAGCTCCGCCCGGCTGCCGACCAGGCCTTTCTCGACCAGATGCATATAGAAGTCGACCGGCTGGATTTCCAGCACGTCGTAGAAGCCTGCGACATCCTCGGCCTCCTCCTCCGTTTTGTTCAGCACCGTCTCGAAAAACTCGCCCTTCTCGCAGCCGGAGATGACGAGCAGCCCCTCGCGCAGCTCCACCAGCTTCGATTTTGGCATGCAGGCGACCCGCTTGAAATATTCGGTGTGCGACATCGAGATAAGCTTGAACAGGTTTTTTTTGCCGGTCGCGTTGAGGGCGTAGATATTGCAGTGAAAAGGACGCGAATTGGAAAAATCCAGTCCCACGTAATCGTTCAGCTGATGCAGCCCCGTTATGCTGCGCGACGCAGCGTCGGTGATCAGGCCGAAAAGCACGCCGCCGAGCGCCACGGAGTCGTCGATCGCGCGGTGATGGTTCTCCAGGCTGATCTTGTACTTGTCGGCCAGCGTATTCAGCCGGTGGTTTTTGAGCGACGGGTGGATGAAGCGCGCGAGCTCCAGCGTATCGAGCACCGGGTTCGCCACCTCGGGCAAGCCGATCGCCTTGCAGTTCGCCTGAATAAAGCCGATATCGAACCGGGCATTGTGCGCCACCAGCACGGCGTCGCCGATGAATTCGATAAACTCGCGCAGCTTCGGCTCAAGCTCCGGCGCATCCTTCACCATATCGTCCGTAATATTGGTCAGCTGCTGAATATGGTATGGAATTTTCTCGTGCGGGTTGATGAACGTTTCGAACCGGTCGATTTCCTTGCCCTCGCGCATTCTGACGCCGGCGAGCTCAATGATCTTGCTGTTGATGATCGACAGGCCGGTCGTCTCAATGTCGAACACGACGTATTCGGCGGTCTGCAAATCCTCCACGCGCGCATTCAGCACCATCGGCACCGCGTCGTTGACGACATTGGCCTCGACGCCGAACAGCACCTTGATGCCGTTCTTTTTGGCCGCCTTGTACGCGTCCGGATAACACTGCACGTTGGCGTGGTCGGTAACGGCGATCGCCGGGTGTCCCCATTTGGCCGCCGTCTTGATATAAGTATCGACCGGGGTCACCGCGTCCATCGTGCTCATCGTCGTGTGCAAATGGAATTCCACGCGCTTCTCCTCCGCGTCGTCCTTCCGTTCGGGCGGGGCCTTTACCTCATGCAGATCGTTCGGCATCATGACAAGCTCGGGCTCCGTCATGAACCGATCGTACTCGACGCGCCCGCGGGCCCGGATCCATTTGCCGTTGGCGAGCAGACTGAGGACTTTCACATCCTCCTTCGTCTTGGCGAACATCTTCATCATGATCGAATCGGTAAAGTCCGTAACATTGAAGGTGAAAAGCGTGCTTCCGTTGCGAAGCTCCTTCTGCTCGAGGCCGAAAACGGCGCCCTGTACGGTCACCTTTTTCTCCTCTTCCGTCACCCGCATGATCGGCACCGGCTCCTCGCGGATGTCATAGCCGACGATCAGGCGCTCGTTCTCGGGCCCCCCGGCGGGCGGAGCTTCCGACACGACGCTGGCCATCATCGCCTGGACGACCTCCCGCTCCTCCTGCTCCCGCTTCTGGTTGAACGCTTCGTAGGCCTCCTGGCGCGATTCGCCGGCTTCGAGGGCCGTCAGCTTGATCTTGCACGTCCGTTTGAAATAACGCTCGAAGAACCGGACGGCCGCCTCGTCGATTTTTTTCTTGCGCGCCAGCTCCAGCCCCATATTGTCCAGCAAAGTCAACGTCAGCAGATCGGCCTCCGCCTGCAGCCGCGCCTTGCCGAGCCAGCCGTTGACCGACACCATCTCCTGCGTCGCCCAGTCGACGAAGTGCTCCCAATATGCGCTCGCCACCTCATGCGTGCGCACCTCGGGATCGTAGTCGAACACAAAGGCGATATCGGCGATGTGTCCCAGCTTCGACCTGACGCTTTCGCAGAACATCCGGTACACCTTGTAAGGAAGCAAGGACGTTTTGCGGATGCAAAACGTCCATTCCCGGTTCGCCGCGTTAACGGCCACATGGTCTATGTATCCGTCCGAGAAGTAGGTTAGTATCACATCGTCCGCCACGTTCGCCTGCTTCAGCAGCAGCTCGAACCGCCGGCGCTTGTCCCCTGTGCTGCTCATGCCTTTCCTCCCCATGCAACCCTTAAAGAAATACAAAAACAATTCCCCCAAAAGCGGCCTGCACTTTTGGGGGAGCCCCGCTGCATATTATTATTCTAGCATCAATAGGCTCTCGCGAAAACCACCGTGTGCGCCGCCTTCTCGCCGCATACGAGGCAGGACTCCCGATGCGCGGCCGGCTGGAACGGGATGTTGCGGCTGGTAGCCCCCGTCTCTTCCTTCACCTGACGCTCGCAAGCCTCGGAGCCGCACCAGCCGGCTTCGACGAACCCGCGCTTCTGCTCGAGGAACGCCTTCATCTCGTCGAGCGTCTCCAGCGCCTTAAAATTCTCTTCCTGGAACGACTTCGCCTTCTCGAACATATCGTTGTGGATTTCGTCCAGCATCCGCCGCACTTCCTCCGCCAGGTTGTCCTGGGGCACGACGCGCTTCTCGCCGGATATCCGGGATACGAGCACGACGACGCCGTTATCCATATCGCGCGGGCCGAGCTCCAGACGGAGCGGTACGCCGCGCATCTCATATTCGTTGAATTTCCAGCCGGGGCTCAGATCGGCGCGGTCGTCGACCCGCACGCGGATGCCGGCCGCCTTAAGGTCCTTGTACAGCTCGTCCACTCTGCCGACCACCTGCTCCCTCGTCTTCGGAGGGCCGATCGGGATCATGATGACCTGCGTCGGCGCGACCTTCGGCGGCAGCGCCAGCCCGCGGTCGTCCCCGTGCACCATAATGAGCGCGCCGATCAGCCGGGTGCTTACGCCCCACGAAGTCGTATGCGCATGCTGCAGATTGTTGCCGCGGTCCGAAAATCGGATATCGAACGCCACCGCAAAATTCGTCCCGAGGTAATGCGACGTGCCCGCCTGCACCGCGCGGCCGTCCTTCATCATCGCCTCGATCGAATACGTGTCGACCGCGCCCGCGAATTTCTCCGAAGGCGTCTTCTGGCCGACGATGACCGGTATGGCGAGGAAGTTCTCGACGAAGTCGCGGTAAATCTCCAGCATCCTCATCGTTTCCTCCCGCGCTTCCTCCTCATTCTCGTGCGCCGTGTGGCCTTCCTGCCATAGAAATTCGCTCGTCCGCAGGAACGGCAGCGTTCTTTTCTCCCACCGGACGACGTTCGCCCATTGGTTGATCAGCAGCGGCAGATCGCGGTAAGACTGAATCCATTTCGCGTACATGTGGCCGAACATCGTCTCGGACGTCGGGCGGATCGCCAAACGCTCCTCCAGCTTCTCGCCGGCCGCCTCGGTCACCCAAGGCAGCTCCGGATTGAAGCCTTCGACATGCTCCTTCTCCTTCTGGAAGAAGCTTTCCGGAATGAACAGCGGGAAATAGGCGTTGCGGTGGCCGGTTTCCTTGAAACGGCGGTCCAGCTCGCGCTGTATGTTTTCCCACAGCTCATAGCCTTCCGGACGGAACACGATGCAGCCTCTTACCGGCGAATAGTCCATCAGCTCCGCTTTCTTGATGACGTCGATATACCAACGCGAAAAATCTTCCCCCTGCGGCGTAATTTCCGTTACGAACCCCTTATCCTTCGACATACGCGCCTCCCAATCGGCAATACGGCCTTCGGCCTACCCCTGAATCAAATTCAAAATATCGTTGTACGTGACGGCAAGCATCAGCAGCATCAGCATTGCGAATCCGATGAAATGCACCATGCTTTCCCGGTTCGGATCGACCGGCCGTCCCCGCACCGCTTCCACGCCGAGGAAAATGAGCCGGCTTCCGTCCAGCGCAGGAATCGGCAGCAGGTTGAAAATACCGAGGTACAGGCTGAGAACCGCCGTCCACGACGTCAGCTGCTCGATGCCTTGAGCCGCGATCTGACTGGTCACCTGCGCCGTCTTCACCGGCCCGCCAAGGTCGTCGAGCTCGAATTGGCCCAGAATGAGCATTTTGAATCCTTCAAAAATGTTGATCGTCATGTTCTTCATCGCCTTCGCGCCGAACGCGAACGTCTCCGTGAAGGTGGCCGCACGGGACGGATAAGCCGGATAAATGCCGACTTTGCCGACGTTCTCCCCATCCGGAACCGGTGTGATCGAGATGTTGACGGGCTTGCCGTCCCGAATGACGGTCCATTCCATTTGCTTGCCGCCGGAGCTTCCGATCAGGGTCAGCATTTTATCCACGTCGACGCCGATGTTCTGTCCGTTGATCGTCCGGATTTCATCGCCGACTTTGAGTCCGGCTTTGGCGGCGGGCGATTCCTTGTCGTCGACGAACGAGCCGACCAGGATCCGGTCCGGATTTTCCATCGGCACGCCGGCCATCTGGATGTACACCATAAACAACGCGAACGCAAGGATGAAATTCATAAGCGGCCCGGCAAAAATTGCCAAGGCGCGCTGCCCGACCGTCTTGCTGCCGAATTGGCGGTCGATCGGCGCAATCTGCGTCTCGCGTCCGCGCGCGATCATAATCGCCGCCGGATGAACGTCATAGCGCTCCCGCTCCCCTTCGACGTGAAGCGCAAGCTTCAGGCTCCGCTCCAGGTCGACGGATTCCACCTCGCCCCGAATGACGTTGCTGCGTTCGTCCAGCCGATCGAGATAAAGCCGCGTCACCCGGTCATTCACCAGTCTGACCGCTATCGTCTGTCCCGGCTGAATTTCCACCGTTTCCGGGTCTTCACCGGCCATGCGCACGAAGCCTCCCGCCGGTATGAGCCGCAGCGTATAACGGGTTTCCCCCCGCTGCACCGAAAACAATTTCGGCCCGAAGCCGATGGCGAACTCGCGAACGAGAATGCCCGCGCGCTTCGCAAAATAAAAGTGACCCCATTCGTGAATGGATACGATCACGAAAAAAACGAGCACGGTCAAGAGCACAATCTCAACCATTTCCATGTCGTGCGCCCTCCTGTTCGTAACGGCCTGTACTTAGATTATCATTATTCTCCCGGCCGATACAAGAGAACCGAAGGCCGCCCCGCGCGGAACGTGTGCCGTCACACGGCGGACGCTTCCCGGCGCGCATGCGCGTCGACCTCGGCGATCGCCGCCAAATCCGGCAGCTCGCATACGGCATGCCTTTCCAATACCGTTTCAATCACCTTTTCAATATCCAGAAAACCGATCCCGCCCTTCAGAAAACGCGCCACGGCCACCTCGTTCGCGGCGTTATAGACGGCTGGCGCCGACTTCCCGGCGCGTCCGGCCTCGAACGCGAGCCTCAGGCACGGGTAACGGGCATAATCCATCTCCCGGAAATGCAGTTTGCCGAGCTTCGCCAGATCGAGCGGAGCGGTCGGCGTGGGACGGCGGTCCGGATAAGTCAGCGCATATTGAATCGGAATGCGCATGTCCGGCCAGCCGAGCTGGGCAATGACGCTGTGATCGACAAATTCGACATAGGAATGGATGACGCTCTCCGGATGCAGCAGCACGTCGATTCGATCGTAACCGGCGCCGAACAGCCAATGCGCTTCGATCACTTCGAGTCCTTTGTTGACCATCGTCGCCGAATCGACCGTAATTTTCGCGCCCATCGCCCAGTTCGGATGGTTCAACGCCTGCTCCACGGTGACGCCCTGCAGCTCATCGCGGGTTTTGTCGCGGAACGACCCGCCGGAAGCCGTCAGCGTAATTTTGCGCACCGCCCCCCGGCTCTCGCCGTTCAGGCATTGGAAGATCGCGGAATGCTCGCTGTCTACCGGCAGAATCGCGACTCCCTTCTCGGCGGCGCGGCGCATGACCAGATGCCCCGCTGCCACAAGCGTCTCCTTATTGGCCAGGCCGATCGACGCGCCGGCCTCGATAGCCGCCATCGTCGAACGAATCCCCTGGCTGCCGACAATCGCCGTCACCACATAGTCGGCGCCGGTGCCGGCGGCGATTTCATCGAGGCCTTCCGCGCCGTAAAGCACTTTCGTTCCGGGCGGGAGCGATGCCGCGGCCCGGTCGGCCGCCTCCTTCGTCGCCAAACACACTTTGGCCGGACGGAAAGCTTGGGCCTGCCTGACAAGCAGTTCCACATTCGTGCCTGCCGCCAGGCCGGTTACCCGGTATTGCTCCGGATCGCTCGCGATGACGTCCAGCGTCTGTGTGCCGATCGACCCGGTTGAGCCGAGGATGGATATGTTTTTCAAGCGAGCTCCCCCTATATCGTATCCGATAACTATCCCAGTACGCCGGTGAGCGTCAGCAGCGGGAACACGATCAGCCAGCTGTCGCAGCGGTCGAGCACGCCCCCGTGCCCCGGCAGCAGCTTTCCGGAATCCTTGACCCCGCGCAGCCGCTTATAGGCGGACTGAATAAGATCGCCGAGCTGCCCCGCCACCGAAGCGATGATGCCGATCGTCAAGGCTCTTCCCACCGAGATCCATTCCGGCGCGACAAGCGCGCTGATCAGGCAGACGATTAAGGAGAGCAGCACGCCGCCGAGCGCTCCCTCGATCGTTTTATTCGGGCTGATGGCCGGCCACAGCTTATGGCGGCCGACCGTTTTGCCGACAAAATAAGCGCCGGCGTCGGATGCCCATATGGCGCCGAAAGTAAGTGCGCTCAGAAAAAGTCCGCCCGGCTCGATGCCGCGCACCGCCATCATCGCCGAGAAGCCGAAGCCGACGTAGACGGCTCCCATCAGCATCAGCGCGGAGCCGTCAAGCGTGGCCCTGTTTTTGGTCAGCACAGTGACGGCGAGCAAAGCGAACATTAAACTCCAGACGATCGTCTCCGGCGGCACCCGGGGCAGGCCCATGTCCTGCAAGGGCGCCGCGATGGCGAGCATACCGATCAAACCGAGCAGCGCAAGCGGATCGCGAAGCGGATAGCCGTTCAGCCGGATATATTCATAAAAGCCGATAAGAGCCAATATAAGCAGCAATCCTTTATAATACCAGCCGCCCAATACGACCAGCATCGCAAACGCCAGCCCGGCCAGCACGCCCGTCACGATTCGCTGTTTCAACCTCCGCCTCACTCCTATGTACGTTAAAGTCCGCCGTACCGGCGCGCACGCCGTTGATATTCTCCGATCGCTTCGTGGAAATGGGCTTCGGTGAATTCCGGCCAATAAACATCCGTGAACCAAAGCTCGCTGTAGGCCAGCTGCCACATCATGAAGTTGCTGATCCTCAGCTCGCCGCTCGTCCGGATGAGCAAGTCCGGGTCGGGGATGCCGTCCGACAGCAAGCGGGCTTCGAATGCTTGCTCCGTGATGTCCTCGGGACGGATCAAACCGTCCCGCACATCCGCGCACAGCTTGCGTACCGCATCCGTCATCTCTTTGCGGCTGCCGTAATTAAGCGCAAAATTCAGCACCAATCCGGTATTCCCGGCCGTCCGACGGATCGCTTGCTCCACCGCCTCAAGCGTGTAATCCGGCAGTTCCTCCTTGTAGCCCATCATGCGCACCTGTACATTGTTCTCGATCAGCTCGTCAAGCTCGATCGCGAGAAACTCCTGGGGAAGCTTCATCAGAAACTCGACCTCGGCTTTCGGACGCTTCCAGTTTTCCGTAGAGAAAGCGTACAGGGTCAAATATTCGATGCCGAGCTCGTTCGCCGCCATCGTAATCCGCTTTACCGTTTTCATACCCGAATGATGGCCCGCGACGCGGGGAAGGCCGCGCGTTTTCGCCCAACGCCCGTTGCCGTCCATAATAATGGCTACATGCCGCGGAATATTGCCTTCCGCAACGCCTAAGCCGGTATGCTGCGGCACCCGGCCGAGCCGGGATCGAATCCGCTCGAACATTCGTTTCCCTCCCAAAGGGACAAAGGATAATAGAATAGAACAAACCCCACCTGTCCGGAGGGGCGGTTCAATCCTGCCGTTTTATACTTCCATAATTTCTTTCTCTTTGGCGGCCAATATTTTATCGACTTCCGCGATGAACCTGTCGGTCGCCTTCTGGATGTCTTCCTGATGCCGTCTGGATTCGTCCTCCGAAATGTCGGTTTTCTCCAGCTTCTTGATATCGTCGTTCGCGTCGCGGCGAATGTTGCGGATCGCCACCTTCGCTTCCTCGCCGAACCGTTTGGTCGCCTTGACCAGCTCGGCGCGGCGCTCTTCGGTCAGCGGCGGAATGCCGATCCGGATCTGGGTGCCGTCATTCGACGGCGTCAGTCCGAGATCCGATTTCTGAATCGCCTTCTCGATCGCGCCGAGCGACGTTTTATCCCACGGCTGGATGATCAGCGTACGCGTATCGGGCGTATTGATGTTCGCCAGCTGGTTGATCGGCGTCATCGCGCCGTAATATTCCACTTGAACGCGGTCCAGCAGGGCCGGAGCGGCTCGTCCCGCGCGGAGCGTCGACAAGTCGCGGCGCAGCGCGCCGAGCGCTTTGTCCATTCGCTCTTCCGCATTTTTCTTGATCGATTGTGGCATTAGCCCACACTCCCTTTCACGATGGTCCCGATTTTCTCGCCCATCACGACCCGCTTGATATTGCCGGCTTCGGTAATGGAGAAAACGATGAGCGGGATGTTGTTGTCCATACATAGGGAAGACGCCGTCGAATCCATGACGCCGAGATTTTTGTTGAGCACATCCATATAGGTGAGCTGCTCGAATTTCTCGGCCGTGGAATCCTTGAACGGATCGGCGGAGTATACGCCGTCCACTTTGTTTTTCGCCATTAAAATAACTTCCGCCTCGATTTCGGCTGCGCGCAGCGCCGCCGTCGTATCGGTGGAGAAAAACGGGTTGCCCGTCCCTGCCGCAAAAATGACGACACGTCCTTTCTCCAGATGCCGAATCGCGCGTCTGCGAATATACGGCTCCGCGATTTGCTGCATGGCGATCGACGTTTGCACGCGGGTCGGCACATCGATTTGCTCCAATGCGTCCTGCAGCGCGAGCGAATTCATAACGGTGGCCAGCATGCCCATGTAATCGGCGGTCGCGCGGTCGATGCCTTTGGCCGACCCGGCGATCCCCCGCCAAATGTTCCCTCCGCCGCACACAATCGCGACTTCCACACCCAACTCGACGACCGACTTCACCTGCTCTGCGATCGATGCGATCGTGCTTGCTTCGATGCCGTATCCGTTCTGTCCGGCGAGCGACTCGCCGCTTACCTTCAGAACGATGCGTTTATACACGGGACGTTCCAAACGATTACCTCCATCCGGCGCCTCGCATCCGAGGGCCCTCCTGATAAAAACACTTCCCAAAAGCGCCGAGACAATCGGACCAAAAATAATCCCTAAAAAAGTGAAAATCACTAGACGCAACAAAAGGCGGGGCGGAAGTGCCGCCCCGCCGTCTGCGTTCGGATTACAATTTGGCTTGAGACATCACTTCTTCGTAGAAGTTGTCTTGTTTTTTCTCGAGACCTTCGCCGAGCTCGTAGCGAACAAAGCGGCGGATCGAAATATTTTCCCCGATCGCGCTGATTTTTTCGTTCAGCAGTTGGGAGATCGTTTTATCCGGGTCTTTTACGAAAGGCTGCTCAAGCAGGCAATATTCCTCATAAAATTTAGCCATCCGGCCTTCGACCATCTTGTCGACGATGTGAGCCGGCTTGCCCTCGTTCAGCGCCTGAGCTTTCAGGATTTCGCGCTCTTTGTCGAGATCCTCTTGCGGGGCTTCTTCGCGGCGGACGTATTTCGGTGCCGCTGCCGCGATCTGCATCGCGACGTCGCGCACGAATTCGCGGAACTGGTCGGTCTTCGCGACGAAGTCGGTTTCACAGTTGACCTCAACGAGCACGCCGATCCTTCCGCCGCCGTGGATGTATGACTCAACGATGCCTTCCGTTGCGATCCGGCCCGCTTTGTTGGCTGCCGCCGAAAGGCCCTTCTCGCGCAAAATTTCCGCCGCTCTGGTCAGATCGCCGTTCGCTTCCTCCAGCGCTTTCTTGCAATCGAGCATGCCCGCTCCGGTTTTTTCGCGCAATTCCTTAACTGCACTCGCATTAACTGCCATTAGATTGACCTCCTGAATATTCGGTTCTCTTTATGTAGCAAAGCCGCTATAGCTTTTAAAAAAAGGGCGGCGAGAGGTTTTCACCTTCCAACCACCCTTTTCGTTTCCAACTTTATGCCGTCGTTTGCTCGCCTTGGTGAGCTTCAACGATTGCGTCGGCCATTTTGGACGTGAGCAGCTTAACGGCGCGAATCGCGTCGTCGTTGCCCGGAATGACGTAGTCGATCTCGTCCGGATCGCAGTTCGTGTCGACGATGCCGACGATCGGGATACCCAGCTTGCGGGCTTCCGCAACGGCGATGCGCTCTTTGCGCGGGTCGATGATGAACAGAGCGCTCGGCAGCCTGCGCATGCCCTTGATGCCGCCCAGGAACTTCTCCAGGCGATCCTTCTCTTTGTTGAGAATGATGACTTCTTTCTTAGGCAGAACTTCAAACGTGCCGTCTTCCGCCCACTTCTCAAGCTGGCGAAGGCGATCGATCCGCTTCTGGATCGTTTGGAAGTTGGTCAGCGTGCCGCCGAGCCAACGTTGGTTGATGTAGAAATTGCCGCAGCGCTCCGCTTCTTCCTTAACGGAATCCTGCGCTTGCTTCTTCGTGCCGACGAACAAAATCGTGCCGCCCTCTTCGGCGACGGAGCGAACGAAGTTGTACGCCTCCTCGACTTTCTTGACCGTCTTCTGCAGGTCGATAATGTAAATGCCGTTTCTCTCGGTGAAGATATAACGATCCATCTTCGGGTTCCAACGACGGGTCTGATGACCGAAATGAACCCCAGCCTCAAGCAGCTGTTTCATGGAAATAACCGCCATCTCCACAACACCTCCAATATGGTTTTTTGTTGACCTCCGCCTGTCGCATCTTTCGTCAAAACTTCCGCTTCGCGGAAGCACCCTTGACGAAATTGACCGGCGTGTGTTTTTAACACCGACAATTACTATACCATATTCGACCGACCGGCGCAACCGCGGGCTATTCGCCGAACAATTCGGCGAACAATGATTAATTCCCGCTCTGAAATCCTAGGTTGGAAATCATGCAGCCAAACGAGCTTTTTTCGTTGAAAGACCATTATTTCAACATCAACCATGAACACCGCCCAAAAAAAACCGCCGCTCAATAATCGAACGGCGGGCTCGTAATGATCCGTTTCACATCGGCGGGCGATAATTCTCCGTCGAAAAAGTAAAAGCCGGCCACAATCTCCTTGCTCCAATCCGACATGAGCGCGAGGAACACCTTTTCCTCGGCAAGCACGCCCTTGGACTTCAGATGCGCGGCGATCTGATCCAGCGTCATGCCCTGCTTGATGCGCACCGGCAGCTTGTCCACCTTGACCGTGCCGGGCGTGGTGGCCGGTTCCGCGGTGTCGTCCGGCTGACCGGCCGCGGTCTTCTCATTCCCTCCGGCGGCGCCGGCCGGCGCGGAATCCGCTTTGCCCGCCTCAAGCTCGCTGCGGATGCGCCGCTCCGCGGCCGCGAGCAGCTTGTCCACCTCCGCTTGCGTATAGCCGCCCTGTTCGCCGGTCAAACGGTCGAGCCGCTCCGTACGATCCGGCTGCTGCGCGGATACAAGCATCAATTGCAGCAGCAGCGCCCCGAACACGATCCCCGCGCCCAGACCGAAAAGGAACGGACGGTTGTTAAACACGGCGTTCCTCCTCCTGCTTGGCCAGCTGCAGAATGAGCATGACTTCGCCTTTATTCATGCCGGTCTTTTTGGCGATCGCCTCGATCGACTTGCCTTGACCGTGCAAGTCGAACAGCTCAGCATAACGTTCACGGATCCGAGGCGCCGATATGCCTTCCGGCATCGTCGACTTGCCTTGCGGGCCGTCGCCCGCCGGCGGCTGCCCCGGCGCAACGGCCGCTGCCGCAGCCGCCGTGCCGCGAATCCGTTCCAGCCGCTCCTCCGTGCGCGTCTCGAAGCGGGAAAGCTTGCCCTCAAGCTCGATCACGCGCCGCTCCAAAGTGGCGGTCCGCTCGTCGCGCGCGGCATTGTCCTCGCGCTGCCGGTGCTGGGCGCGGGTAACCGTCTCGATCCATTCACGGTTATCCGCCTCCATGTTCTCCATAAACTGCTCCAGAGCGGCCTGCATGCCTTCTGCGTTCGAAGCCGGCCCGGCTGCCTTGCCGCGCCGCGGCATGATCAGAGCGCCCACGATCGCGAATGCCCCCAACAATACGACGAGCTGCCATGGTGCCAAGACATTCACCTGCCGTTTCACAAAAATAAGGCCGCCTCAGCGGCGAATCCGTAATCCCGTTCTAATAGGTAAGGTCGATATGCTTTCCTTTATAAGGATGATTGCCGGCGGGCGGCGCCGCCTGTGCGCCCGCTTGCCGCCGTTTGCCGCGCCGGTGCTCTTGACCGCCCGGCTGCTGCTTGCCCTGCCGGTCCCTGATCGTTTGTCCCTCGGTTTCTTCGACGCCGGTATTTCGCCGTCTCAACCGTTCCGTCCGTTTCTCCGCGGCCGCCGCC
Organism: uncultured Paenibacillus sp.; assembly: GCF_963515335.1. NCBI lineage: Bacteria > Bacillati > Bacillota > Bacilli > Caryophanales > Paenibacillaceae > Paenibacillus > uncultured Paenibacillus sp. Next base: position 17,860 of record NZ_CAUPYC010000015.1, read on the forward strand.
AGCATCTGCTGCTCGGCAACCGGCTTGTGCAGCTGCTGCGCGTGTATGCCGCTCGCTTCCGGGGTGCGTGGAATGGACATTTGCAAATCGATGGATTTGAAGGTCATTCGCCATCTCCCTTTCGAACGAATGGTAGACCGCCTACCGCTATTATACCAGCGGCGTCATGTTGATGTCGCCGTCAAAGTACCGAAAGCATACCCGCTGCACCGGATCCTTGACGAAACGGGTGTAGCGGCCGACGACGATCTTCGTTCCGCCGTATATCGTATGGATCACTTCGACCTTGGCGCGCTCCGTATCTTCCAGCGTTTTCTCGATCTCGAGGATCCGTTCCTTGACGGCGGCCTGTTCCTCCGACGCCTGGCGTTTGGTGGCGTTCAGCTTGACGCGAAGCGCCAGCTTGTCGGGAGACAGCTGCCCCGCGGCGGCCAGGTGGTCGAGCAGCGTGAGCGCTTTGTCCGTTTTATCGAGGCTTTCCGAGACGCCCTTCAGCTTGCTGCGAAGATCAGTCAGCTCGGCGCGCAGCTCGGGGAGTACACCGACCTCGATGACGGTGGCGGTAGACATCGTGTTGCCGACCGTCCGCGCCGTAACCTTTTCCCCGGCTTGCGCAACTCCGCCCACGAGCAGCCCTTTGGCCCCCGAACATACAATGTTCCTCGCCGCCCTGACGTGGGAATGCATAATGCTCTGGGACACGACGATGTCCTCGCCGGCCAGCACGTTGCCGTCCTGGATGAAGGAGCTTTTCACCGTCTTGCCCGCCTTGACGGATCCTTTGCTGCCGGCCATAATGCCGCCCGTAATCTCAATCGATCCGTCCGATTCGAGCTCGGCGCCCTCCACGCCTCCGACGATGCGAATGTCGCCTGCCGCTTTGACCCGAAAGCCCGTCAGCACGTTGCCCCTGATGACGACCGTGCCGACGAAATCGATGTTGCCGATATTGTAATCGACGTCGCCGTTCACTTCATAAACCGGAAACACGTTGATCTTGTCCCGGTCGGTCCTGGCGATCATGCCGTCGATTGCCGCGTACATGGCGGTCTGCTCGGGATTCAGGACGACGTTCTTGCCCACCTTGAACCGGGCCGCCTTGCCGTTCTTTCCGCTAAGCTCTTCACCGGTAACGGCTTTGCCCGGCTGCCCTTCCCCGGCAGGAATCAGCTCGGCGATCAGCTGTCCCTTGATGACGTTTTTCAGCCGGATGATTTCTTTATAATCTACCGTACCGTCCTCCAGCTCCATCGGCTTGCGCGCAGCTTCTTCCATGCTGTACGCAAATTCGATCGCCCCGTCTTTCCCGTCGATCGGGGGGTTGCCGGTCGCGATAACCGTCTGTCCGTAGAAATAATTTTTCGGATCCCGCGCAACGCCGGCCAGTACGTCTTTATGGATGCCGAACACGACGCCGTGGCTTCTCACAAATTGCTCCAGCTCCTCGGCGGTGAATGCCAACCCCTCATCCGTCTTGTTGAAATACAGTACGGCGGATAGTCGATCGGGCGCGATCTGAATACCGATGCTCGTTTCCAATGCGGCAAGGTTTGACAACATTTCCCCTCCTTCCGTCAGTTCTGCATCAATTGGTTTTTCTGCTTGTCGAGCGCGCCGCGAAGCCGCAGAATCGCTTTGGAATGCAGCTGGGAAATCCGCGAAGGCGACAGCGACATCACCTCGGCGATTTCACTAAGCGACAGCTCCTCGTAATAAAAAAGAGAAATGACGATCCGCTCTTTCTCGGTAAGCCTTTCGATTCCCTTGACCAGCGTTTCCTTCAAAAAAAACTGCTGAACCTTGTGATCGGGATTTTTCGCCTTCTCATCGACCAGCATCGACATCCGCGTCTCCGATTCCTCCTCGCGGATCGGATCCTCAAGAGAGACGACAGTCGTTACCGCGATTTCCTGCACCATCGTCCGGAAGTCCCGTTCGCTCACGTTCAGATAGGAGCTGATTTCGGCGTCCGTTACCGACCGCAGATACTGCTGCTCCAGCTGCTGGTAGGCTTCCTCTATTTTTTTCGCTTTCTCCCGCACGGAGCGCGGAACCCAGTCGCCTTGCCGCAGGCCGTCGATCATCGCGCCGCGGATTCGCCAGGAAGCGTAGGTTTCAAATTGAAGTCCGCGCCGGTAATCGAACTTCTCGATCGCGTCGATCAGGCCCATCACGCCGCTGCTCGCAAGGTCGTCCTTGGACACGTTTTTGGGCAAGCCGATCGCCATCCGGTTCGTCACATAATCGACCAGCGGCAAATAAAACTCGATCAACTTTTTTTTAGCCTCAATATCCTTGTCTTCTTTCCACTTCCGCCACAACTCCATGTTGGACAAATGAGGAGCTTTCGGTTCGATCATCATCGTCTCACCCTCCCAAACCTTTCCTTAAGGAAAACCGATCATGTCGAATGATTCCCGTTTTGCTTAAGGAAAGCATTCCAGATAACCGCGGTCGGTCATTCCTTGTTATCAGACAGATGACGTATCGCATTGGCCAGTGCTTCCGGGTCCATGTTCTGCGTCGAAACGATTTTTTTCGGTTGAAAAGGTTCAAAGCCGGCCGCCTCTGCCGGCGGATGGCCCTTCCCTTCCAACTGGGCCTTGAGAAGATCGTTAAGATCCTCTCCCGCTTCCGGTGTCGAGAGATCGACCTGTCCGCCGACGCCGGGATCGGCCGGCAGGCCGGGCCCGTCCGCCGGCGTCGTCCCGACGATTGCACGCAGGATGAACCGGATCAAGTAACCCAATACGAAAAACGCAATGAATGCGTACATGCTTCGCAGGCCGGAAACGGCAAAACCGTTGTTTCCCAGTGAAGACCAAAACGTAAGAAGCATACCGGAACCGGCCAATGCCAGATTCCAACGTACAGATCCCAGCATGCTACAGCTCCTTTATTCCATACTGAACGCTGCGGACGGTCAGCAATCCCGTTCCGCTGTCCATCTCGATGGTTCGGCCATAGCTGGCGCCGGTGTCTTCGGCCGTCAGCGGGATGCGTATATCGCTGAGCAGCAGTTTGCATGTCTCGACATTGCGCGGGCCTATTCTCATTGTATCGCTCTGGCCCGCGAACGCGAACATTTGGGCTCCCCCCGCCAGCTTGGCCGTCATTCTTCTAACGGAAGCTCCGGCCTTGGTCATCCGTTCGATCAGAACCGGAAGCGCCGTATCGGCATATTTGGCCCGGTTGAAACCGCCCTCTCTGGCGATTTCGGACGAAGGCAGCATAATGTGCGCCATCCCGGCCACACGCGCGCCGGCGTCGTAAAGCGTCAGCCCGACACAGGAGCCGAGGCCTGTCGTCTTCAGGACTTCGCCTGCCGAGCCGATGTTGAGATCGGCCATACCGACCTTGATATACTCCGTCATTCCAAAGGCACTCCCAGCGCACGGAATATCTTCTCGAACGAATCCGGATCGGGGATCAGGAAAAAGTGGCCTTCCACCTCGTCGCGATCTTCCAGAAAAGTCGTTTCGATCAGCATCGCGCTATCGCCCATCTGGCCGAATTGCAGCAGTCCGTAGCTTAAAATGGCGCCCGCCATGTCGACGGCGAGCGAAGGGACCGTCGGGTGCATGGACAGGTTCGTAAAGTCGGCGAGCGAAGATAGATAGGAGCCCGCCAATATGTTGCCGATCTCGTTCAACGCCGAAAATTCCATCTCCGTATACGCCGCCCCGTCCCCCGGCTCGATGGACAACAGGCTGCTCAGCAGCCGTTTGGCGGAATTTTCCTGAATGATGAAAAACATATTGCCGGGAGCGTCCCCTTCAACCCGCAGAAAGACGGCCACGACAACCTGCTCGAAGCCGCCGACGAGGTCCGCGATTTCCTGGAAGGGAACCAGGCTTACGGTCGGAACGGCCATATCGACCGGCTTGTCGAGAAGCCGGGAGAGGGCGGTGGCCGCATGTCCCGCCCCGATATTCCCGACTTCCTTCAACACGTCCAGCTTGAATTCGTCCGCAAATTCGTTAAAAGCAATCACGCGCTATTCCTCGATCCGCTCAAGCTGGATGATTTCGTCTTTATTCAACACTTCGGCCAAATTCAACATGATCAGAAGGCGCTGCTCGCCCAGCTTCGCCACGCCCCTTAAATATTTCGCTTTAATGCCTCCTACCACTTCGGGCGGCGTATCGATGGCATCGCTGTCGATATCGATGACGTCGTTCGCCGAGTCGACGATGAAGCCGACCTCCAGATCGTTCGCCGCGACGATAATGATGCGGGAGTTTTCGGTCGCCTCCGTCTGTTCAAGCCCGAAGCGTCCGCGCAAATCAAGCACCGGGATGACAACGCCGCGCAGGTTGATGACGCCCTTGATGAATGCGGGTGTTTTGGGAACGCGCGTGATCGGCAGCATGCGCTCGATGGTGCGGACTCTGTCGACTTCAATTCCGTATTGCTCGTTGCCTAGCGCGAATACGATTACTTTTAACTCCTCGCCCATTGGTATACCTCCTCATAGTTCGTCCGGTAATCACTTGATCAGTGCGTTGGGATTGATGATCAGCGCAACCTGTCCGTCGCCCAGAATCGTTGCGCCGGATACCGCCGCCGTGCCGTTCAGATAGTTGCCCAGCGGCTTCAACACGATGTCGCTTTGGCCGATAAAATCGTCGACCATGACGGCCGCCCACTTGTCGCCTTTCCGGATGATGACGGCCTCCGTCTCCGTTTCCTGCGACTCGTCGAAATCCGGCGATTCGAGCAAACGGCTGAGCGAGACGACCGGAATGATCGCGCCCCGGAATTCGATCATCCGGTTGCCGTGAATGTGATGGATCTGTTCCCGGCGAACGATCGTCGTCTCCATGATCGACGATAGAGGGATCGCGAACTTCTCGGAGCCCAGCTTGATGAGCATGGCGGATATGATCGACAGCGTCAGCGGAAGCTGGATGGAAAATACGGTGCCTTTGCCGAGCTGCGACTGGACGCTTACCGCGCCGCCGAGCGAATTGATTTTCGATTTGACGACGTCGAGACCGACGCCGCGACCGGAAATGTCCGATATTTTCTCCGCCGTACTGAAGCCCGGGGCGAACAGGAGCATGTACACCTCTTCGTCGCTCATCGTCTTGCCCTGTTCCGCGGTCACCACCCCGTTCTTCACGGCGGTGGCCAGCACGCGTTCGCGGTTGATGCCGCCTCCGTCGTCCCCGATCTCGATGAATACATTGTTGCCGCTATGGAAAGCGCGCAGGTTGACGGTGCCGGTCTCGGGTTTGCCGGACTGCCGGCGCTTGTCGGCGGTTTCGATGCCGTGATCGATCGAGTTGCGCAGCAGATGCACGAGCGGGTCGCCGATTTCGTCGATAACCGTCCGGTCCAGCTCCGTTTCGGCTCCGGTGATGACCAGGTCCACTTTCTTGTCCAGCGTTTTGGCCAAATCGCGGATCATGCGCGGGAACCGGTTAAATACCGACTCGACCGGCACCATGCGAAGCTTCAGCACGATGTTCTGCAAATCTCCGCTGACGCGCGCCATATGCTCGACCGTTTCCGTCAGATCGCCGCGGCGGATTTCGCTCGCCAGCTGCTCCAGCCGGACGCGGTCGATCAGCAGCTCGCTGAACAGGTTCATCAGCACGTCCAGCCGCTCGATGTCTACCCGGATCGTCTTCGTGACGGCCCCTCCCGCCGCCTGGGGCGCCGCGCCGGCGCGCGGCTTGTTATCGTCGGCAGCCGGTTTCCCGTCTCCCTCGCGCCGAGCGGCGGCCGGCTCCGGCCTGGACGGCTTCGAGAGCAGCGAAAGCGACTCTTCGTCGAGCAGCGTCAGCTGGGCGGACTCGATCTCGGAGACGTTCTCGATCTGGACTTTGAGCTCGTCCATCGGCTTCTGCGTAATCAGGTAGAGGGAGAAGGAGCGGTCAAACTTCTCCTGCTCGATTTCCTGAACAGACGGCTCCGATTTGACGACTTCCCCGCTTCTTTCCAGAAGCTCGAATACCATGTATGCGCGGGCGGCTTTCAGCATGCAGTCCTCCCGGACCTTGACGTTAATATGGAACACATGATGGCCGGTCTCCATCGATTGCTGGATAACGGAGAACTGGAATTGGTCCAGTTCCATGCCGCCCGCTTCCGCTCCGCCCGCATTGACCGCATTGCCGGTACCTGCCCCGACCGGCGCGCCCGCAGCGGAAGCGGCCGTTTTGTAGTCGCCGCTTACGATCGCCTTGAGCGAAGCCACGATATGCGAGACGTCCGCTTTGCCCGTTCCGCCGCCGACGACGTCCTGCACCATCGCCTCGAGCGCATCCAGGCCTTTGAACAACGTGTCGAAAATAAACCCGTCCATCTTCAGCTTGTTGTTCCGGACGAGGTCGAGCACGTTCTCCATTTCATGGGTAAGCGAAGCCAAATCCTCGAATCCCATCGTGGCGGACATGCCCTTCAGCGTATGCGCGGAGCGAAAAATGACCTGTACGATGCTCAAATCCTCAGGAGCGCTCTCGAGCCGCAATAAGTTTTCATTCAAAGATTGAAGATGATCGTTCGATTCGTCGATGAACATCGACAAATACGCATTCATATCCATTCCCTTGCACCTCCTGTGTGAACTGCGTCGTTCTCGGTAATCAGTGCCGTTTATTTCATCACCGCTTCCGTCAATAGCGGAGCGATGCCGTGCAGCGGTAATACGGTTTTGGCGGCGCCGAGCTCGATCGCGGAGCGCGGCATGCCGAATACGATGCAGGTTTCTTCCGATTCGGCAATCGTCGTCTCCGCTCCGCTAGCCGCCAAAGCCTTCATGCCTTTTGCACCGTCACTGCCCATCCCGGTCATGATGACGGCATGCCGAGCCAGTTCGACAAAAGGTACAAGAGACTCGAACAACAGGTCGACGGAGGGGCGGTGGCCTCCCCGCGGTTCGCCCAGCGAAAGCTCAATCCGATAGCTGCCGCCCGCCCGGGCGAGCGTCATATGATAGCCGCCGGGAGCGATATAGACCGTGCCGGCGGCAACCCGCTCTCCATGCTCCGCTTCCTTCACGGACAGCTCCGAGAACGAATCGAGCCGTTGGGCGAGGGAATGGGTGAACTTCGGCGGCATATGCTGGACGATCAGCACCGGCGCCGGCAAATTTCCGGGCAGGGAGCCGATCAGTTGATGAAGGGCGCGCGGGCCTCCGGTCGACGTTCCGATCGCGATCAAATGACGGAATTCCAAAACCCTGCTCGGCAGCTTCGGAACCGCCGGCGTTCCCGGCGCTGCCGGAGAGACGGCGGGTTTCCGCGCCGCCGGCGAAGCCTTTTTCTTCGGAGCGGCGGAAGCCGCGGATTCGGCCGGCGCAGGTTCGGCCGGTTTCCGGTTGCTCCGCGCCCCGCCTCCGGGCGCGGCCCGTGTCGCTTGAGCGGAAGCGACAGCCTTGGACGCCGGATTCTCGGGCCATTTGGCGGCCGGTTTGTCGGGAAGCGGCAGCAGCGACGAACGAAGCTTGACGCTGACCGCGCTTTTCAAGCGCGACAGCAGCTGCTCGGCCACCCGATCAATATCGGCCGTCATGACCGTGGGCTTATGGATGAAATCGAATGCCCCGTATTGCAGCGCCTCGACCGTTGCCCGCCTGTTGTCCTCGCTGAGGCCGGACAGCATGATGACCGGCGTCGGCTTTTGTCCCATAATGACCCGAAGCGCCTCAAGTCCGTTCATATCCGGCATTTCGATATCCATCGTCACCGCATCGGGGTCGAGGGCTGCCAGCAGCTCGACCGCCTGCGCTCCCGTCGCTGCCGTTCCGACCACCGTAAAGGAAGGGTCTCCGCCGATGATGTCGGAGAACAGCTTGCGCATGAATGCGGAATCGTCCACTACGAGAATGCGATAAGGCGTCATAGCGGGCTACCTCCCACCAGGATCAGTATGTTACCGTCTGAACATTCGCTGCAGAAATCCTCTGACGCCGCCCTTCTCCCCATCCTTGTCGACGGACAGGAAACGCTTGGCAATGTCCTCGATGTTCTTGGCCGCATCGCCGCCGGGGTAAGCGAGCGTAAAAGGAACCTGCTTTTTGACCGCTTTCGTCACATTGGCATCATCCAGCACGACACCGAGCACGGGAAGCTCCATTTGCAGAAACTGTCTGGCCACAAGGCCGATTTTGTCCGCCGTCAGCTTGCCTTCCCGTCCGTCGGTCGCCCGGTTCACCACGAGCTTGAAATCGACGTCATGGTTCATCGCCCTGACCATTTTGATCAGCGCGTAAGCGTCGGTGATCGACGTCGGCTCGGGCGTCGTCACGACGACCGTCTCTTGGGCGGCTACGATGAACTTGATCGTTTCCTTGGAAAGACCCGCCCCCGTGTCGAACAGAATGACATCGTAATGGCCGTGCAGCCTGCCGATCTGCTCGCCGAAGTAATCGAGCTCCGCTTCCGACAGATCGAGCAAATCCTTGAAGCCCGAACCGCCTGCGATAAAATGGATGCCGAGCGGGCCCGAGTGGACGATATCCCAGATCGACTTCTCGCGCTTCAACAGATGGTACAAGTTGTAGGGAGCCGATGTACCCATCAGCACATCGATGTTCGCCATGCCGATATCCGCATCGAACACGAGCGTGCGCTTGCCGAGCTTCTGCAGCGCCAGGGCGAAATTCAGGCTGAAATTCGACTTGCCCACGCCGCCTTTGCCGCTGGTGACGGTGACGATACGGGTAGCGCGTCCACCGGCGGCCGTTGCCTGTGTCTGCACCAGATTGCGCAGCGCCTGCGCTTGATCATTCATGAGCCGCCGCCCCCAATAGCTGTTGTACATAGATGTCCGGCCGGAATGGCTCAATATCGTCCGGCACGTTCTGGCCGTAAGTCATATAAGCGGTTTTGAAGCCGTGCTCCATCGCCATGTTAAGAACGGCGCCGACCGTGTCGGTTTCATCGAATTTGGTGAAAATAAGCTTGTCCACGCCGTATTTGGAGAAACGACCGGCGACGGCTTCCATGTCCTTCGTCTTGCCGGTCAAGCTCAGCACCAGATACGTATCGCTGTTCTCGTCCGTCTGCAGCAGGCTGTTGACCTCCGAGACGTACAGCTCGTTGCGGAAATTGCGCCCCGCCGTGTCCATGAAGATGATGTCGCGATCCTCCAGCGATTTGAACGCCCTCGTCAGCTCAAGCGGGGAAAAGACGACCTCAAGCGGAACGTTCAAAATGTTGGCGTACGTGCGGAGCTGGTCGACGGCGGCGATCCGGTACGTGTCGGAGGTAATGAACCCCACTTTCCGTTTGCCTTTCAACGACTGCTCGGCCGCCAGCTTGGCGATCGTCGTCGTTTTGCCGACTCCCGTCGGCCCGACCACATGAACGATCCGTTTGGACCTCCCGATGCCCGGCGCCGTGAACGGCTCGATCCACTCCCGCAGCGTGTCGGCGGCGATCCGCCTTACGGACGGCTCATCCCCGGCAAACTCGGGATGCTCGCGCACCGTCTCGAACAGCCGTTCGATCCACTTGTCCGCCACCTCCTGATCGGACAGCCGCTCGCGCAAGCCCGCGAACGCAGGGGCTTCCTTGTCCCCGTCCTGCCGCTTGGCCAGCCTGGAGACCAGCTCTTTCATTTGCTTGATCTCTTCCAGCACCTCCGATTGATCCGGCGCCGCGGGCGCCGCCGGGGCCGCCGGTTTCGGCGGCCCTCCGCCGGCTTTCAGCGGAGCGTTGGGCGTCACCGCCGGGGCCGCCGCCTTCGCATCGGCATCCAGCTCCGCGGCGGCCTGCATGACCGCTCTGGCGAATTCCGGCGTCGAGGAAACGGGGCGCTCCACCGGTACGGATGACGCCGCGGCCGCCGGCGGCCGTGCCGGCGCGTGCTGCGTCCCGATCCCGGGCCGCGATGCCCCGCCGGACGCCGAAGCAGCGGACGTTACCGCGGGCGAAGCCGCAGCCGGACGCTTCGGCGCGGACGGCCCCGGCTTCTGCGAAGGCGAATTCGTCTCGACAGCCGCGATCACCTCCATCTTTTTCTTGCGAAACAAGCCGAGGAAGCCTCCGATATGAATTTCCTTCGTATTCAGAATAACGGCATCCTTGCCGAGCTCGCTTTTGATGAGCGGCAGCGCGTCCGGCAATGCGTTTACGACATAACGCTTAACCCTCATAAATTGACCACTCCGATGCTTTGTACTTCAACACTCGGTTCCAATTCGCTGTAAGACAACACCGGAACATCCTGCATGGTGCGTTCCACGATTTGCCGCAAATACATGCGGATCGTCGGGGAAGCGAGAACAATCGGCTGTTGGCCGGATTGGATCTGCCGGTGTACCTGCTCGTTCAGCTTCTGGTAAATGTGTTGGGTCGATACCGGATCGAGAGCCAGATAACTGCCTTGGTCCGTTTGCTGAACCGACTCGGCGATTTTTTTCTCCAGCGACGGTCCGACGGTGATGACCTTCAGGGTGTCGGCACCCGACGAGAACTGGTTCGTAATCTGCCTGGAGAGCGCTTGCCGCACATATTCCGTCAATATATCCGGATCCTTCGTATAATGGCCGTGGTCGGCCAGCGTTTCGAAAATCGTGACCAGATCGCGGATCGATATTTTCTCGCGCAGCAGCTTGACGAGCACCTTCTGCACCTCGCCGATCGAAAGGATCGACGGGATCAGCTCGTCGACCAGCGCCGGATACGATTCCTTGACATTCTCAATGAGTGTCTTCGTCTCCTGGCGGCCGATCAATTCATGCGCGTGCTTCTTGATGATTTCGGTCAAATGGGTCGCCACGACCGACGGCGGATCCACGACCGTGTAGCCGGAAAGCTCGGCCCGTTCCTTCATCTCCTCGTCGATCCACAGCGCCGGAAGGCCGAAAGCCGGCTCCTGCGTCTCGATGCCGACGATCGAATCGTCGTCGTAGCCGGGGCTCATCGCCAGGTAATGGTTGAGCAGCAATTCGCCGCGCGCCACGGTGTTGCCTTTGATTTTGATGACGTACTCGTTCGGCTTTAATTGAATGTTGTCCCGGATCCGGATGACCGGAACGACAAGTCCGAGCTCCAGCGCGCATTGCCGTCGGATCATGATGATCCGGTCGAGCAGGTCGCCGCCTTGCTGCGTGTCGGCGAGCGGGATCAACCCGTAACCGAACTCGAATTCGATCGGATCGACCTGCAGCAGGTTGATCACGCTCTCCGGGCTGCGCACCTCCTCGATCTGCTGCTCTTCCACCATGAGCTCCTGCTCATGCTGCTTCAGGGCCAGATTCCGCGACATCCGCCTGCCGGCAAACACAAGCATGGCGGCGAACGGCAGCGTCGCTACCGGACCGATCGGAGTGCCGAGGCCGAGCAGCGCAACCGTGCCCGCAACGATATAGAGCAGCTTCGGATGCTTGAACAGCTGGTTCGTCAAATCGAAAGCCAGGTTTCCTTCGGAAGCGGCCCTGGTCACGATCAGGCCCGCCGCAGTCGAGATAAGCAGCGCCGGAATCTGGCTGACGAGGCCGTCGCCGATCGTCAGGACCGAGAACGTTTCGAGCGCCTCACGGAAACCCATGCCGCGAACGGCCATCCCGATGATGAAGCCGCCCAGCAGGTTGATGATGAGGATGATGATGGAAGCGATCGCATCGCCCTTGACGAATTTGCTCGCACCGTCCATCGCGCCGTAGAAGTCGGCTTCCTTTTCGATTTTCTCCCGGCGCTCCTTCGCCTGCAGCTCGTTAATGAGACCGGAGTTGAGATCGGCGTCGATACTCATCTGCTTCCCGGGCATCGCATCGAGCGTAAAGCGGGCGGCAACCTCCGCTACCCGCTCCGAGCCCTTTGTAATGACGATGAACTGCACGATGACCAGAATGAGAAACACGACGAAGCCGATGGCAATTTCGTTGCCCGCCACGAATCTGCCGAACGTCTCCACGACATCGCCGGCTTCCCCTTTCGACAAAATGTTGCGGGTTGTCGATACGTTGAGCGCAAGCCGAAACAGTGTCGTAATGAGGAGCAGCGACGGAAAAATGCTGAAATCGAGCGCGTCGTTCGTATTCATGGCAATCAACAGAATCATTAATGCGGCCGAAATGTTAATGACAAGCAGGACGTCGAGCAAGCGGATCGGAATAGGTATGACCATCATGAGCACGATGCCGATAATCCCGATCAGTACAGCCAAATCTTTGATCTTCATGACGTCCCCTCCGTTCTACGCTTTTTTGACTCGGCCTTTCAGCTTGTACACGTAGGCGAGCACTTCCGCCACCGCCTGGAACAAATCCGCGGGAATGGCGTCGCCGATTTCCGCCCTATCGTACAGCGCTCTAGCGAGCGGCTTGTTTTCCATGATCGTAACGCCGTTTTCTTTGGCCAGTTCCCGAATGCGCAGGGCGACGTAATCCATCCCTTTGGCGAGCACGACCGGTGCGTCCATCTTCGAGGCGTCGTATTGCAGCGCCACCGCAAAGTGAGTCGGGTTCGTAATGACGACATCGGCCTTCGGCACGTTTTGCATCATCCGCCGGATCGCCATCCGGCGCTGCTTCTCGCGGATTTTGCCTTTGATGAGCGGATCGCCCTCGCTCTTCTTGTGCTCGTCCTTAATGTCCTGCTTCGACATTTTGATGCTTTTTTCGTGCTCGTACTTTTGGTACATATAATCGAAAATGGCGAGCACCAGCAGCAAAGCGGCGATTTTGACGCCCAGAGACAGGGTGACCGACGCCGTGAACTTGAAAATTTGCAGAGGCTCCATTTGGGCTAGCGTCAGCAGCGTTTCCTTTTCGCCCCAGAGTGACGAATAAACCATAAAGCCGACAATGATCAATTTTAGAACGCTCTTGACCATCTCCACCATCGAACGAAGCGACACCATCTGCTTGGCGCCGGCAAGCGGGTTGATCTTGCTCAGCTTCGGCATGAGGGGCTTGGCCGTCAGCAGAAAACCGACTTGATAATACGTGCTGAACAGACCCGCGACGACCGCGATGATGAAAACGGGCGCGATCAGCAGCAGCAACTGTATGAGCAGGCTGGAGAACAGCGGCATCAGATTGCCCGTCGACAAATCGTAGGTCAGCCAGCTCTCGAACAGGTCGCCGAAAATCCGCAAAACCCGTTCGCCGTAATAGTCGCCGAGCATCATGAAGCTTAGAAAAATAAACAGCAATATGATCGCCGCAGGCAGCTCCTGGCTCGTCGCCACTTGCCCTTCCTGCCTGGTTTCCGCCCGCTTCTTCGCGGTGGCCGGTTCGGTTTTTTCCTGGTTGAACATTTGCAGATCCAGCCTGAAGCGGAACGTCTGCATGACCGCACCCTCCTTGAAGCCGATTAAGCGTTAACCGGGGCCTGCGTTTACGATCGCGAGCAGGCGGTTGAGGGATTCGAACATTTCAGCGAAAAGATTGCCGAAGAGCAGCGTCATGCCAGGCAGCGTCAACGCCAAAATCACGAATCCGACGAGCAGCTTGACCGGTATGCCGATGACGAAGACGTTGAACTGGGGAGCCGTCTTGGCCAGAAACCCGAGTCCCACGTCCGTCAGAAACATCGCAACGACGAGCGGAGCGGAGAGCTGCAGCGCAAGGGAGAACGTCATCGCGAACGTCCGGGTCAGAAATTCGGTAACGCCGCCCTCCCGAATGCGGAAGAACAGCTCGCTGCCGAGCGGAATCCAGTCATAGCTTTGCATGAGCGCCGTCAGCATGTAATGATGGCCGTTCATCGATAAAAAGATCATCAGCATCAAGTAGTACTTGAGGTTGCCGGTAACGGGAGCCGCGGCGCCCGTCAGCGGATCGATGATATTCGCCATCGCCAAGCCCAATTGAAGATCGATGAAGGCTCCGGCCGTTTGAACGACCGTAAAAAACAGGTAGACGATGTAGCCGAGCAGCACACCCGTCAACACTTCGCGAATGACCAGCAGCGGATACCCGATGTCAAAGGCGGCCGACTCGCCGACGCCGTAGCTCAGGAAAACGATGAGGGAGATGAAAAAGCCCAGACCGATCTTGAAGGCGTTCGGCACTCCGCGCGTCGAGAACAGCGGCGCTACGACGAAAAACGCCGTGATTCGACAAAAGATTAACAGAAAAACAGGAAACGCCTGCAGAAACATATTCATCTTTCCACAGCCTAACCGATATATTTGTAGAGGTTATTCAGCAGGTTGTAAGTAAAGTCGACCAGCGTATTCAGGACCCAGGGCCCGAAAAGCAGCACCGACACAAGCACGGCCACGATTTTCGGCACGAATGCAAGGGTTTGTTCCTGGATGTGCGTCATCGCCTGAAAAATACTGATGATCAAGCCGACTACCAGCCCGATCGCGAGCATGGGCGCGCTGGCTTTCAAAACCGTAAAAACCGCTTGCCCTGCCAGTCCGATGACGAAATCGGCGTCCATTCGTGTTCCCTCCCATGCCTGAAAGGCAGCTATTCATTTACCCCTATACAACGGTATTGAAACTTAACAGCAGCGACTTGACGACCAAATACCACCCGTCGACCAGCACGAACAGCAGAATCTTGAACGGCAATGAAATCATGACCGGCGGCAGCATCATCATCCCCATTGCCATAAGCACGCTGGCAATGACCATATCGATGATAAGGAACGGAATGAAAATCATAAACCCCATTTGAAACGCGGTTTTCAACTCGCTGATCGCGTAAGCCGGCACCAGCACGGTAAGCGGTATGTCCTCGTAGCCCGAAGGTTTCTCGCTGCCGGTGTATTTCAGAAACAACAGCAGATCCTTCTCCCGGGTGTTGGAAGCCATAAACTTCTTCATCGGCTGAGCGGCGGCGTTCAAAGCCTCCGTCTGCGTCATCTCGCCTTTCATGTACGGCTGCAAAGCCGCCTCATTCACCTGCGTCAATGTAGGCGCCATAATGAAAAAAGTAAGAAACAAGGCCAAGCCGATCAGCACCTGGTTCGGCGGCATTTGCTGCGTTCCCAGCGACGTCCGCACGAATCCGAGCACGATGACGATTCGGGTAAAGCTGGTCATCAGCACGAGAATAGCCGGCGCGATGCTTAGTACGGTAATCATTAACAGCAGGGAAATCGCCGAGGTATTCGGTCCCGTTTCACTGCCGTTGCCGATTTGGATATCGATATTCGGCAGCGGCTCGGCGTACGCTTGCAGCTGCAAGCCTAGCGACATGAGCAATAGAAGCATCAATGAAATGGCGACTTTCCTGTTCATTCGTCTCTCAACCGATCTTTCGATAAAGTCTCGTTCAACAGCGTTTCAACCTTTAGTTTCGTTTCCGCCTGGCGCTGCAGCTTATTCTGCAGCATGGAGCGGAAGTCGTCGTCCTCGATCGGACTCGTTTCCTGAACGTTCCCGCCTGCCGTCCGGCTGCGCAACCGGTTCATGAACGAGAGGGCGGCGGCCGTGTTCCACATGGGCGGCGACGGATGCTCCAGCAGCTGGATAATCGCTTCGGCCTGCTCGGGATCTTCAATTTTGTCCAGCAGCCTGACGTCCTCGCCGACTCCTACGATGTACAATTGTCCGGCGATATCCACGACCTGCAGCGATTTGTTCTGCCCCAGGGCTACGCCGCCGAGCGAGCGGAGCGACCGGTTCGCGCCCCAAATCCGGCTTCGGCCTGCCATAAACTTGATGACGAACACGATCAGTCCGATTACGATAATTAAACTGACGATCACCCAAATGAGATTGCCGACGATACTCGTAGTGCCCACCATCTCCGCGGGCGGCCCGTCCAGATTATTCACGGCGCCGCTATTATCGCCGGCCGCCGACACCGCTGACGGCGCGGCTGCCAAGGCGGCGAGAGAGGACAACGCGAGACGAGCGGGATCATGGCGCTTCATGCCCGGGCCGTTATCCCAGCGTCTTCTTGATCGCTTCGATTACGCGATCCGCTTGGAAAGGCTTGACGATAAAATCTTTCGCGCCGGCCTGGATCGCGTCGATCACCATCGCCTGCTGTCCCATGGCGGAGCACATAATGACCTTGGCGTTGCCGTCCATCTTCTTGATTTCCTTCAGGGCGGCTATGCCGTCCATCTCCGGCATCGTAATATCCATCGTAATCAAATCGGGCTTCAGCTCTTTATACTTCTCAACCGCTTGGGCTCCGTCCGGAGCCTCGCCGACGACTTCGTAGCCGTTTTTGGTCAGGATATCCCGGATCATCATTCTCATGAAAGCAGCGTCGTCTACGATCAAAATGCGGTTTGCCATTGTTGTTTCCCCCTAGGAAATTATTGAAGTTTCTGGATCCGGTCCCACTGGCTGACGATGTCGGTTACCCGCACACCGAAATTCTCGTCGATAACGACAACCTCTCCCTTGGCGATCAGCTTGTTGTTGACCAGGATGTCGACAGGTTCGCCCGCGAGCTTATCCAATTCGATGACCGAACCTTGGGACAGCTCAAGTATTTCCTTAATCTGCTTCTGCGTTCTTCCCAACTCCACCGTTACCTTCAGAGGGATATCCAGCAGCAAATTGAGATTCGTGTCGTCCCCTTGCGGAAACGGCGCCTGTTGGAAATGACCGAATTGCACAGGCTGGACGTTGACGTTCCTGCCCGGAATGGAACCGTACGTTTGCGGACCCGGAGCATGCATCATCGGCATCCCCGCCGCAGGCATTTCCGGCATCATAGGCGCACCGTATCCGGGCGGCTGCTGCATCGGAGGCTGATCGTACATCGGCGGCTGAGACGGCTGCTGCGCGGGCGGCGCCGGCGGTGCCGGCGCGGGCGGCGCCGGCGTGTACGACGGTTCCACGGCCGCGGGCTCCGCGGATGCTCCGCCCATCAAGGTGGACACCATCTCCTTGGCGAACGATACCGGAAGCAGCTGCATGATCGTCGAATCGATCAGATCGCCGATCTTTAAATGAAATGATATCTTGACGAAAACGTCGACGGGCGGCAAATTGCCGACGCCCGAGCCGTTCGTCACATCGAGAATATCGATGCCGGGCGGCGAAATATTGACGAACCGGTTGAAGATGGTGGACATCGACGTTGCGGATGATCCCATCATTTGGTTCATCGCTTCCTGCACGGCGCTGACGTGAATCTCATTGAGCTCCTGTCCTTCCGAAACGTCGCCCTCGCCGCCGAGCATCAAATCCGCGATGACCTGGGCGTCTCTCGTCCGGATGACCAGCGAGTTGATGCCCTGGAAGCCTTCCACATATTGAACATGCACGGCTACATGCGGCTTCGGAAATTCCGTATCCAGATCATTTCTGTGAATGACCGATACTTTCGGGGTCGTGATGTCCACTTTCTTGCCGAGCAGCGTGGATAACGCGGTAGCTGCGCTGCCGAACGTGATGTTGCCGATTTCGCCGAGCGCGTCTTCTTCCAACGGGCTCAAATACTCATCCGAAGCCGGCTCGGGAGCCGGGCCCGGATCCGCGTCGCCGGAGGATTGGCGCAGCAAGGCGTCGATCTCTTCTTGCGACAAATAATCCTTACTCGTCATAATCTTCTTCCGCTCCTTCGCTTACGATCTCGTCCACTTGCACGGCCATTCGATCCCGGATCGTGCCCGGACTGCCGATAAATTTCAACCGCTCGCCGACCTTGACGCGAAGCCCTTCATCGGTGCGCTTGTCCAATGTAATGACATCGCCCACATTCAGTTCCAGAAACTCGCGGATCGAGATCGACGAATTTCCGAGCTCCGCAACGATCGGCAGCTTTGCTTTGCTTACCCTGCTGCTCAGAATATCGACTTCTTCGGGCGCACGGTTTTTTTTCTGGGAAACGAACCAATGATGAACCGACAGGCGCGACATGATCGGCTCGATGACGACATGCGGAATACAGAGATTGATCATGCCGGTCGTATCGCCGATCTTCGTGCTGAGCGAAATAAGGGCGATCGTTTCATTAGGCGAAACGATCTGCATGAATTGCGGATTCGTCTCCAGCGCCTCCAGCCGGGGCGACAGATCGATGACCGTCCGCCAGGCCTCCTGCAAGCTTTCAAACGCCCGGTTGAAAATCCGTTCCATGACGATCGTTTCAATTTCCGTGAGCGCCGTTATTTTGTTGGGGGCCGAGCCTTGGCCGCCCAGCATCCTGTCCAGCATGGCGTAGGCCACGTTCGGATGCACCTCGAGCACCATTCGGCCTTCGAGCGGGTCGGCCTCGAAAATGTTGAGAATCGTCATTTTCGGGATGGATCGGATAAATTCGTCGTAAGGCAGCTGCTCGACCTGCACCACATTGATTTGGACGAAGGTTCTCAATTGCGCGGAGAAATACGTCGTCAAATACCGGGCAAAGTTTTCGTGAATACGGGTCAGGCTTCGAAGGTGGTCCTTGGAGAAGCGAACGGCCCGTTTGAAATCGTAAGCGCGGATCTTTTTCTGCGTTTCTTCCTTCTTGAGCTCCTCGGCGTCCATTTCACCGGAAGAAAGGGCGGCCAGCAGCGCGTCTATCTCATTTTGCGATAATACATCTACCATAGGTGTCACCCCCTCAACAAGCTTTCGGTAACGACCTCACGGATAACCGGCTCAGATCGTCGTTATGATAAAGTTGGTGATTTCGACTTTGGTGAGCTTCGATTTCTCGGGCAGCTCGGGATTGATCAAATTAAGCAGCTTCGCGGTCAGCGCGTCTTTCCCTTTGGAGCCTTTAAGCTCCTCCGGCGTCATATCGGACAGCGTGCGGATGATGATCGGTTTAATCTGGATGTCCTTGATTTTCTCGAAATCTTCCTTCGTTTTTTTGGAGTCGAGCTGGAAGGCGAAGTTCATGACGACTACATAGTCCGTATCCAGCAGATTCGTCCGGATGTCCTGGATCTCGGCCGTCAGCTCGACGCGCTCGGAAGCGCTGATCTTCTCGGGCTTCACGGCTTCCACGCTTTCAATCGCAGCGGCCGCGGCATCCTTGCCCGAATCGTCGAAAAACTGATTGAACAGAAATACGGCGACTACCGCGATTAACGCAATCGCCAGCAAGATCGTAATTAACCAAGGCAACATTTTCTTCATGACGAAGGCCCCTCCGTTTGCTCGCTCCGAATGATGGACGCTACGACCCCGATTTCGCGCAAATGCTGACGAATTCGGTCGATCAGCACGGCCGCCGGTTCCGAAGCCAATATCTTTTTTCCGGTCGTCAATGTAATGACCGTGTCCGGTACTTCTTCAATCGTCTCGATCAGAAGCGCGTTGATTATCAGCTTCGTACCGTTCAGCCGCGTCATCTCAATCATGAGCTTCCCCCTTATCATCCGGGGGAGAACGCCGGACGTTCTCCCCGCGGAGTTCTTGCCTGCCTGTTATGGCTCAGCTGTTACCGCTTCAGGTTGACGACCTCTTGCAGCACTTCGTCGGAGGTCGAGATGATGCGCGAGTTTGCCTGGAAGCCGCGCTGCGCGACGATCATTTCCGTGAACTCGGTCGTCAGGTCGACGTTCGACATTTCAAGCTGCCCGGAAATGATGGCGCCCGTGCCGACTTCGATATTGCCGGCGTTGCTCAGCACCACTTCCCCGTCGGGATGCGCGTTCGGCGTCATGCGGTACAGATTGCCGCCGACTTTCTCCAGTCCCGCCGGGTTCGCCACCTTGACGACCGCGAGCTGGAACTCGGTCGGCTCGCTTGTCCCATCCGCGCTTACCGAGATAATCGTTCCGTCCTGCGCGATCGAGAACGCCGTTACATCCTCGCCGAGCACGATCGGTTCGCCGCCTGCGCTGATGACGAACATGCCGTCGGAGTTGACGAGCTGGCGGTTCGCGTCAAGCATGAAGTTGCCGGCGCGCGACAGGTAAGGCACCTCTTGGTCCGGCGTCGTTTTCAGCGCGAAAAATCCGTCGCCGTCGATCCGCACGTCCGTTGCGACGTTCGTCGTCATGGCGCTGCCCGCCGTATGAATCGTATCGATCGCCGACAGCGTTACGCCCAGGCCGATCTGCTTGGCATTGACGCCGCCGATCGTTCCTTCGGTCGGCTGGCTCACGCCGGCCACGGTCTGGCTCAAAATATCCTTGAACATGACGCGGCCCGCTTTGAAGCCGATCGTGTTCACATTCGCGATGTTGTTGCCGATTACGTCAAGCTTCGTTTGAAAAGCGCGCATACCGGACACGCCGGAGTACATCGATCTTAACATACGCTTGTTAGCCTCCCGTTTAATATTGGTTAGAAGTTGTTTAGCCCGGCAAGCCGCTTCGTTCGGTCCGCGGCTCCGGGTCCCCGGTTAGGTCCGACCCTTTGCTTGCCGTTGCTGCTCGCTGCATAGCCGTGCCGATGCTTACGAAATGACGACCGCGCTGTCGATCTGTGTAAAGACGTTACCCATCGCGGATTTGCCGTCCATCGCGGTCACGACGGTTTTGCTCGGCACATTGACGATCATCGCGATGTCGCGGTAAAGCACGAGCGAATCTTTCGCCCCTTTGGCTTCCGCCTGCGTCAGCGCGTTCATGATCTGGCCCAGCTGTTCCGGCTTGAGCGATATGCCCCGCTGCTGCATGCGCACCTCCGCATGACGGCTGAATTTCAACTGGGAAGCTTGCAGCAGGTCCTGGAATTTGACGCCATGCGGCGTGCCCGTTTCTGCGGCCTGCGTTTTGCGGATGCCGATAGGCGCAGCTCCCGCCGGGTGCAGCTGCCCGATTCTGACGGAATCACTCACCGGCAGGCACCTCCCGCTTGTCGGCAATGGAGGTCAGCCGATCGACCGGGATGTTCTCATCTCCGATCTTGACATACTGCACACCGTCACGGACAACGATCGAGTCCACCGTTCCGGAGCGTTCGATCGCTTGACCGGAGGCATTGTTCTCGATCCATTCCACTTCCTTGCCGATCAGCCCAGATGCGAACCCCAGGTTCGTACGGAGGGCCGTCATCTCCTTCGCCATGTTCATTAATTGCTCCACGGAAGAAAATTGCGCCATCTGCGCGATATAGTCCTTATCCTGCAGCGGCTCCATCGGGTTCTGGTTTTTCAGCTGCTCGACGAGAATTTTAAGAAAATCGTCTTTGCCCAGGCTTGTATCCTTCGGCTTGGCCGCCGCCGCCTGCACGTTCGCGGCATCGTAGTATGGCCATACGTTTTTCGTCGATACAATTTCGTTCGCCATTGCTCCTTCTCACCTCCGTTTCAACGGATCAGGCCGTAATGTTGATCGCCCTGCCGTAGCCGAGTCCGTTTCTGACGGCCGAATCGACAAGTTCTTCCTCGAAGCCGGCCATACCGCCGTCAGCCGCGTTTCCGCTACGGTTGCCCTGCTGCTGCCGGAACGCTTGTCCGCCATGCTCGCGATGCCGTCCGTCCTGGAACATCTGGCTCTGCTGCGTGCCGTGCGAAACCTCCAGCTTCTCTACCTGCAGGCCTTGCGACTGAAGGGAGCTTCGAAGCTGCGCCAGCTGATTCTCCAGCATATCTTTCGCCGCCGCGTTCTCCGCTACGAACTGAGCCGTCAATTGGCCGTTCTGCAGTGAAATTCTCACATCGACCTGTCCCAGATGTTCAGGCATAAGCAGAAGCTTCGCTTCGGTCACGCCGTTTGCCTGAGTCAGTCCGAACTGCTTGACGATCATGCCCGTCATCGTTTCGAAGAATCGGTTTACCGGCACGGGTTGCGGCACCTGCGTTTTTGCCCCTTCGACAATCGGCTTCGCTCCATCCGGACGGCCAGTCGGCAGCCCATCAAACGCAGCATCCATTGCGATTTCGTCAGCGCCTGCAGTCGCGGCCTTCCCTGTCTCAGCCTCCGCCTCGGCAATAACCGTCTTCAATAAGGAAGGCTGAAGCGGCTGATTGCCCATGCGGACCAGGTGCAGGTTCGTCTGCGCGGCTTGCACGGTAACGTTCGCCGCTCCGTTGGGATTGGCGTCGGACAGCTTCGCGCGGGCATCCGCCTGCCGGTTGCCATCGCGGATCAAGCCCGGGTTAGGTTGCGCGGCTGGGCCGGCAGCGTTCGCCGTTCCGTTCGGCTTGGCGTCAGGCTGCCCTTCCTTGCTTTCCGCCTGCTGCATTCCCGCCGCGCGGTCGTTGTCCGACGCCGGCTGCTGCAAACGGTCCAACCGGGCATTCAAGATGGCGAGCTGTTCCTTGCCGAGCGCATTCGAGCCGCTTTCCTGCAGGAACGTCTTCAGGAACGACAGCGTCTGAACCAGTTGGCTGCGAACGGAATCGCCCGTGTCCACCGCCGCTTCGGCAACGCCCTCTCCGGAAGTTTGCGAGCCGTTGTCGGCCGCTTCCGCCGTCTTTACCGGCACAAAACCGAACAGCGACATGAGCAGCGCGCTCAATTCGTTCAAGACGTCCGCCAACCCGGCTTCGTCTTGCCCGCCTTCCGCCGCCGTTTCACCTTGCAGCAGCTGAAGCGCCCGGTCGAGCTTCGATTCGATGCCTTCTCCGGTTGCGCCGGCGAGCAGCGCGGCCAAATCGCCGGAAACGAGGCCTGCGGCAATCGCCTTGCCAAGCACGGCATGATTCGCGGCGCCGGCCTCCGCCGTTCCGCCTGCCGCCTGCGCGAGCAACCCGCCGAATACTTGAGCCGCTTCGCCGGAAGGCGCGCCGCCGGTTGAAGCGATCAGCTGCACGGAACCTGACGGCATTTGCCCGATAGTCATTTGCATCTTTTTCTCACCTCCTTTCAAAGCTCCTCCTCATGCATGGCGGGGCCCCCGAAAAGTATTAGGAGTAAGCTGCAGAGCTCGGCTTCACTTTGGGATATTTCTCACTTGCCGGACATGAGCTTCGCCACAAGCTGTGCCGTGTATTTCCGGTTCAGGCCGCTCATCTCCGCGACGATGCCGGACCGTGCCGTATCGTTTACGGAATTGAGCACCTGCAGCACCTTCGACGGACTGACCTCCGCCATTTGCAGCAGCAGCTCCGCCGCTTTGGCCGGCGCCATATTGTTGAATGTCGCGCTGAGCTGCGTCGTATCCAGGAACGGATCGGCTTGTGCCGTTTCGGTCGCTTGCTGTTTCAGCCGCGACTGGAGGGCCGCGATTTGCCTGTCCTTGACCGGTATCGTGTCTTTAAGGAGCGCCGCCGCTTCCGCCGCGATTCGCGGAGTCATCTTCTCCATGACCGCGATCCGGGAATCGGGGCTCATCGCATCCATAATCAGCACCATCTCCTCAAGCGTCATGCTCTGGAGAATCGGCGCCGCGCGGCCCGGCGTCATATCGCCGAACATGGACGCAAGGACGGAAATCCTGTTCCGGTATTCCTGGTCGTCGAGCTGCTTCTTCGCGCCTGCCGCTTTGGACTGCTCCAGCTGGCTTTGCAGATCGGCAATCGTGTTTTCCTGCGCCGCCTTCGTCGCCGTGAGCGCGGCAAGCTCGGATTCCTTGGCGGCCAGCAGCTTCTCAAGCTCGCTGATCCTTTCGCCGATATTGCGGCTGCGGATCGTCTCGTCGCCCTCTCCGGGCGGCAACTCCGCCGCGGGAGCATCCGGCAGCACTTTTTCCAGCAGCGGCACCTTATTGCCGGCATCGAGCAGCCGGTTCCGCAAATCGATGTTGAACAACGTCAGCAGAACGCCCAGCAGCACCAACGTGAACAGAATCGGCGTCAGAAAGAACATGATTCGTTCCACCGCGCTGTATGTTTTTTCGGCTTCAATCTCCGCCATTCCAATCTCTCCTCAAGCCCGCGAGGCTAAGCGCGCTTCGCGGTTTGTTTCAGGAAGCTTCACGCAGCTTGCGGCTTACCTGGCCGCAAGCATATGCCGGACGGTCGCCATCTCGTCCAGCTCGTTCTGTTCCTTCAGCCGCATGCCGTGCAGAAAGGCATCCAGCGCTTTTTCCTTCGTCTTCAGCCAGATCTTCTCGTCCATCATTTTATCGGAAAGCCTTATTTGCCCGCGCTCCACCTCGGTCTGCGCATACCGGACATCCTGCTTTTTGCGGTCGATGCGCGACTCCAGAAAGCCGATATAGTGCTGGATCATTTGGAGCTCGGCGAGAGGAATTCCTTCCGAAGCCGCGGCGTGGAGCCGCTCGCGGCATTCCGCCAGCTCCGACGCAAGCTGTTCCAGCGACCGTTCTTCATCGTGAAGCTTGCCGATCGCCGCGGACAGCATCCATTCGGCTTGCGTCTTCTCGCTTGTCTTCAGATCGACGATTCGTTGCAGCGGATAACGGTATTTGGACATTCCGGCTGATTACCTCCCGTAAAATTGTGCGACCAGATTCTGCTGCGCTTCTGCAAAGCCGACCTTCTCATGCGTTTTCTGCTGGGTGAAGCCGCGAATCGCATCGTAATATTCGATCGCCCTGTCGATTTCCGGATTCGAGCCGCGCTGATACGCCCCGATATTGATCAAATCCTCCGAATCTCTATATACGGACAGCAGGCGCTTGAGCTCGTTGGCCGCATCCTGCTGGTCGCCCGGGACGATGTTGCTCATCACCCTGCTGACCGATGCCAGCACGTCGATGGCCGGAAAATGGCCTTTGTTGGCCAGGCTTCGACTAAGCACGATATGCCCGTCAAGGATGCCCCGAACGGCGTCCGCGATCGGCTCGTTCATATCGTCGCCGTCGACGAGCACCGTATAGAACGCCGTAATCGAGCCGGCAGGTCCCGTGCCTGCCCTCTCCAGCAGCTTCGGCAGCATAGCGAACACGGACGGCGTATAACCGCGGGTTGCCGGCGGCTCGCCGATCGCGAGCCCGACCTCGCGCTGCGCCATCGCGAAGCGCGTGACCGAATCCATCATCAGCATCACATTCAGGCCGCGGTCGCGAAAATATTCGGCGATCGTCGTCGCGATCAACGCTCCCTTGATCCGGATAAGCGCCGGCTGGTCGGACGTCGCCACGACGACGACCGAACGGGCCAAGCCTTCCGGTCCGAGATCCTTCTCGATAAATTCCAGCACCTCGCGCCCCCGCTCGCCGATCAGCGCGATGACGTTGACGTCCGCCGACGTATTGCGCGCGATCATGCCGAGCAGCGTGCTTTTGCCGACGCCGGAACCGGCGAAAATGCCGACCCGCTGCCCTTGTCCTACGGTCAGCAGACCGTCGATGGCCCGCACGCCGATGCCGAGCGGCTCGGTAACGCGCGGCCGGAACAGCGGGTTGGCCGGCAGGTTATGCGTCGAGTAATGCGGCATCCGCGTCGGGATGAAGGAGCCGTCGAGCGGCTGTCCCAAACCGTCCAGCACCTTGCCGAGCAGCTCGGAGCCGACCTGCACCGTAAGCGGCTTGCCCGTTCCGACGACGTCGCAGCCGGGGCCGATCGCATGCAGGTCGCCGAGCGGCATCAGAATCACCTTGTTATTGCGAAAACCGACGACCTCGGCCTTCAGCGGTTTGGCCGATTTGGCCGGATAAATATAACAGACATCGCCGACGCTCGCGTCCGGACCTTCCGATTCGACCGTCAAGCCGATCACCTGCGTCACTTTTCCGTTGACCCTAACCGGATCGAGCGGTCTCAAATGGTCGATGTATCTGGAAATGTCAGGTTGCAGGACGGTCATCCGATTGCCTCCGCTCGTCGCTTTGCAGCGCAATTTGGATCAACTCTCGTTTGATCTCTTCCAGCTGCGTGTCGATCCGCGCGTCGATGCTCCCGAAGGAGGAGCGGATCACGCAGCCGTGGTCGCGTACCGACGCGTCAGGCAAAATGTGAAGCTCGGCCTGCGAATCGATCGCCAGGCTCAGCTCCTCCCGCGCCGCTTGGATGAAAGCGAACTGCGACGGGCCGACGCACAGCGTAATGGCGCCTTGCTCCCGGAGCCGCGACAACGCCTTGCGCGCAAGCTCGACGGACAGCTCCGGCGAGACGGTCAGCTGCTTGCCGATAATTTTCTCGGCGATCGCGGTACTGAGCTCGACCAGGAACGGCTCGGCCTCCTGAATGATTTGCTCCTTCATCAGGTAAGCCTGCTCCAGCAGCGTTTGCGCCTCCTGCATCAGGGAATTCCATTGCAGGGCCGCTTCCTCCCTCGCATGCGCGGCTCCTTCGTCGAAGCCTTGTTCGAATCCGGCCTGCCTGGCTCCCTCGACCAGCTGCAAATCCTGTTCGCGCCGCTCTTGCCACCAGGCGTCGATCTGCGCCTGCGCTTCCCCCTTCATCCGCTCGATCTCGGCGGACGCCTGGCCGAGCCGCTCCTCGGCGAACGATTCCGCATCGCGAAGTATTTGGTGCTTCATTGCAACCGTTTGTTCGTCGGGCGCTTCGGCCGCAGCCTGAAGTCCGTTCCGCATGTCGGCCAGCTTGGCCAGATACAGCATCTGCTTCGTCGCATCCAGCTTTCTGAGATCCTCAAGCGGTACGACATAGGAAGATTTGATCAGATTAGACAATGATATCGTCTCCTCCGCCGCGGGCGATGATGATCTCGCCGGATTCCTCCAGCCTGCGGATCGTCGCTACGATGCGCGTCTGCGCCTCTTCGACGTCGCGCAGCCGGACGGGTCCCATAAATTCCATCTCTTCCTTGAACGTCTCGGACATCCGCTTCGACATGTTGCGGAAGATCGCTTCCCGCACTTCTTCGCTCGCCACCTTGAGCGCCAGCTGAAGGTCGGCATTCTCGATATCGCGGATAATCCGCTGGATCGAACGATTGTCGATGTTGACGATGTCCTCGAAAACGAACATTCGTTTCTTGATTTCCTCGGCAAGCTCCGGATCCTGAATTTCGAGCGAATCGAGAATCGTCCGCTCGGTGCCGCGGTCGACACCGTTCAAAATATGGACGATCGCTTCTATGCCGCCCGCCATCGTGTAATCCTGCGTAACGGTCGAGGACAGCTTCTGTTCCAGAACGCGTTCGACCTGATAAATAACGTCCGGCGACGTGCTGTCCATCAGCGCGATTTTTCTCGCAACCTCCGCCTGCTTGTCCTGCGGCAGCGAGGACAGAATCGCCGACGCCTGGTCGGCTTGCAGGTAGGAGAGCACGAGCGCGATCGTCTGCGAATTCTCGTTCTGGATGAAGTTCAGAATTTGCGTCGGATCGGCCTTGCGGGCAAAATCGAACGGCCTGACCTGCAAGGTGGCCGTCAACCGGTTGATGACGTCAAGCGCCTTGTTCTCTCCGAGCGCCTTCTCCAGAATCGTCTTGGCGTATTGGATACCACCTTGCGATATATATTCCTGCGCCATGCAGATTTGATGGAACTCGGTTAATATCGTTTCTTTGTCAAGGCTGTCGACCTTGCGGACGTTGGCGATTTCCAACGTCAGCTGCTCGATTTCCTCATCGCGCAAATGCTTGAAGATTTGCGCCGACACTTCCGGTCCAAGGGTAATCAACAGTATGGCCGCTTTTTGCCTCCCGCTCAGCCCCTGAAATGCCGCTGCTCTAGCCATATCGTTTCACCCCTATTCATCCACGAGCCACGTGCGGAGCAGGTTTACGAAATCTTCCGGCTTCCGTTTGGCGAGCTGCTCCAGCTGCTTCCGGACCTGGCTTTCCGTCGTGACCTGATCGAGGTCGATCGTCGGAAGCTCGACCTTCGGCGGCTGCACCATTTCTTGTTCAGCCGCAAGCGCCGCTTGTTTGCGTCTGCGCATCAGGACGAATACGGCTGCGCCGCCGAGCGCCAGCGCGGCCGCGCCGATGCCGATTCCCCATCCGAGCGGAATGCCTCCCGTCGCTCCCGGATCCGCCGATTCGACGAACGGCTGCGAGATGAGCTGCACTTTGCGGGCGATCAACGCGTCATCGGCGATGTTCTGTCCGGACTGAACCAGCTGGCTTCTGACCATCTCCGTCAGAAAGCTCATGACGACCTCGCGGTTCGCCTCCGGCAGGGCGCCTTCCTGTACGCCGATCCCGATCATGAGATCCTTGACGACGTAGGGAGCGGAAACGATATCCCGCTGGATGCGGTTCACATCCCAATTCGTCGTCCGCGATGTCGTTTCCGACGTTGAACTGTCGGCGCCGTCCACGGCTTGATAGCCCGGAACGTCGGTCTCGCCGGTCCCGGTAACGCCGCCGCTGGCGCCGCTCGTTCCCGTGGATGTCGCGCTGTCGACCTGCTCGCTTATTTTCACGCCTTCATTATTGTTGTTCTCAAGCGGCGTAACGAGATTTTCCTTCGATACCGTCTGGTCGAAGTTCATCGTGCTCGTCACGTTGATGACCAGATTGTCCATGCCGACCATCGTACCGAGAAAAGATTGAATGCTGCGCTTAAGCTCGCTCTCGTATTTGCGCTGAATCTGGAACTGCGCATCCACGGCGCTTGACGCAAGCGCCGAACCGCCGCTCACTTTCGACGATGCCACCAGCTCGCCCTGCTGGCTGGAAATCGTAATATCCGCGACCGCCAGATTCGGAACGGCAGTCTTCACCAGGTTATAATAGCCGTCGATCTGCTCCTGCGTCGGGCGGAAGCCGGGAACGAACGACATCGTAATCGAAGCCGATGCCTGTTCCTGCTCGTCCGGATTGATAAACACGCTCTCTTGCGGCAAGTTGATCAGCACGTTCGATCGCTGAACCCCTTGCATGCCGTTCAGCAGCTGCTGCACTTCCCCGTTGAGCGCATTCCGGTAACGCACGTCAAACTCGTTGTCCGTCATCCCGAATTGGGATGCGCCGCTGTCGAACGAATCGAATCCGATCGAGCCGTTCTGCACCATTCCCTGCGAGCCGACCTCGACCTTGACCTTCGTGGCGTCCGCGACGGGAACCGCAATGCTGGTTCCGCCCGCTTCGAGCTTATACGGAACGCCGCTTCCGTCCAGGTAAGCCATAATGGCCGCCGAGTCCGTCGCGTCCAGATTCTGAAATGCAACCTCGTACTGCGTTCTTGAAAACATATTCGTCAGAAGAATAATGACAAGGATCAGACCGGCTGCGGCTGAGACCAGCATAATCTTCTGGTTTCTGCTGAAATTTTGCCAATATCCGAACATGCGGTCCCGATACTGGGCAACTTTCTCATTCACGATTTCACCTCACCCGGTTACTATGCTGGGACGATACCGGCATTATAGCTGCGTCCGCATGATCTCTTGATAGGCTTCGATGACTTTATTGCGAATTTGCGAGGTGAGTTGAAGGCTAAGCTGCGCTTGCTCCGACGCAATCATCAATTGTGAAACGTCCGCTTTGCCGACCAGAAAATCATCGGTCAGACGACGGGCCTGCTTCTCCTGCTCGCCCACGCTGTCGATCGCATCTTTGAGAAAAGCGCCGAAGCTTTGCGCCGTTTCGGCCGGCGTAACTTTTGCCGCAGTCGATGTTTCATTCATACGGATCGGGTTTATAGGATTTAGTAGTGGATTCGTGATCAAACTGATCCCTCCGTGCTATTTATTACTTGCCGATTTCGAGCGCCTTCATGAACATCGCTTTCGTCGCGTTCAAGGCTGTGACGTTGGCTTCATAAGAACGGGTGGCCGAAATCATATCGACCATTTCTTTCAAAATGTCCACGTTCGGCATTTTTACGTAACCGTCCGGGTCGGCATCCGGATGCGTCGGGTTGTAGACCAGCTTGGGCGGTGTCCGGTCGTCCATAATCCGGGTCACCTTGACGCCGTTCGAACGCCCTGAACCGCCTTCAAGCTTGGCGTCCAGCACGTCCGCGAATGTCGTCCGGATCGGTTCCATGACGACCATTTTCCGGTTATAAGGCTCGAATTTCCCGTTGACGAGGCGTCCCCTCGTCGTTTCGGCGTTCGCGATATTCGACGAGATGACGTCCATGCGGAGCCGCTGGGCCGTCAAAGCCGATGCGCTTGCGTCAAATCCGTTGTTCAGCTTCAAACATTACGCTCTCCCTTCAATGGCCGTCCGTACCATGCGCACCTCGTGGTTCAATTGCTGAATCATCGC
The DNA here is from genome assembly GCF_963515335.1 of uncultured Paenibacillus sp. Lineage (NCBI taxonomy): Bacteria > Bacillati > Bacillota > Bacilli > Caryophanales > Paenibacillaceae > Paenibacillus > uncultured Paenibacillus sp. The sequence goes on from NZ_CAUPYC010000015.1 coordinate 47,604, forward strand.
ATTGTAGCGAAGCTGGTTTTTTGCGAGCAGCGACATTTCCCGGTCGATATCCACATTGTTGACGTTGTTGTTCATGACCGAGGTCTGATCGGTTACGATTCTAGGCCGCAAATCCGCCGAGCCGCCGCCGATCGGGATATGCTTCGCATCCGTCCGCCTTCCGGCAAGCCGGTTCGTTCCGGGCGCGTTCAACTGCCGCTCCAGTATATCTTCGAAGACGACTTCGGATCTTTTGAAATAGGGCACATCCACATTGGCGATATTGTCGGCAATGACCCGCTGCCGCATTTCGGCTGCGCCGATCGCTCCCTGCAGCCTCCTGAACTCGGGGCCGTTAAGCAAATTCACGGCGATTCCCCCACTTTCCTAATCTTTTCTAAAATTAACTATTCAACAACTTTTCGCGGTTTCCTGCTGATTTCGACATAAACTTATTAAAAAAATGAGAGGCGCTGTCGATATATAGAGGTTGGATGTGTCGTTTTATGCCGACTACCTAATATTCCCTAATTTTTTAATGCACCACAATAAGCAAAAAGCCCTATCTTTTTTAAGATAGGGCTTTTTGCGATAGAGCTTGTCGAACTGTGCCGGCACGGTAGGCCGGGCGTCAAATTTTCATTTTGCCGAGCTCCCGCAGAAGCTGGTGGTTAAGAATTTTGATATAGGTGCCTTTCATGCCGAGCGACCGCGTCTCGATCACGCCCGCGCTCTCCAGCTTGCGGAGCGCGTTGACGATGACAGAGCGCGTAATGCCGACACGGTCGGCGATCTTGGAGGCCACCAATAGCCCCTCCTTGCCGCCGAGCTCCTCGAAAATATGCTCCACCGCTTCAAGCTCGCTGAACGATAAGGAATTGACGGCAACCGACACGACGGCCCTGCTGCGCGCCTCCATCTCGATTTCCTCCGCGCGCTCGCGGATGATTTCCATTCCGACGATGGTGGAGCCGTATTCCGCAAGAATCAGGTCGTCGTCCCCGAACGCCCCGGCGTTGCGGGTCAGAACAAGGGTTCCAAGCCGATCTCCGCCGCCTACAATGGGAACGACCGTCATGACCTCATGGCCGGACATTTCCGGGAACGTCTCCGCTATGCCTTCGTCCGGCGCCACGTTGGTTACCGTCTCCTGCATTTGCAGAAACCGCTCGTTCGTCACAGCAGGAAAATGCGTTTCGCCCGACGCGGCCGCGCGAATCCGTTCATGCTCCCAAACGCCGACAGCCGCGCAGCCAAGCAGCTTGCCGCGCCGGCTTACGACGAACACATGCGCCTGAATCGTGGAACAGAGCACCTCCGCCATTTCGCGGAAGCTGAGCGCCTTGCCGGCGGCCCGTTGAAGCAGCCGGTTCAGCGTTCTGGTTTTTGCTAATAAAGTCATGCCCAAGCCTCCCAAATCGATGCAAAACGTCGTGCTACAGTATATATTGACTCAAATCCCGATTCTGCGCAATATCGCCGACCTTATCCCGCACATATTCCGGGGTGATCGTAATCTGCTCCAGCGACAGCTCGGGAGCCTCGAAGGATAAATCCTCGAGCAATTTCTCCAGAATCGTATGAAGCCGCCGGGCGCCGATGTTTTCCGTGTTCCGGTTCACGTCGGCGGCAATGCCGGCCAACTCGCGAATCGCCTCTTCGGAAAACTCGACGCGGATGCCCTCGGTTTCGAGCAGCGCGGTGTACTGCTTCGTCAGCGCGTTTTTCGGCTCGGTCAGAATGCTGACGAAATCGTCCAGCGTCAGATTGCTCAGCTCCACGCGAATCGGAAACCGGCCCTGGAGCTCCGGAATCAAATCGGCCGGCTTGGCGACGTGGAACGCTCCCGCCGCAATAAACAGCACGTAATCGGTTTTGACCGGGCCGTACTTGGTTATCACGGTCGACCCTTCGACGATCGGCAATATGTCGCGCTGCACGCCTTCCCGCGACACATCGGGCCCCGAGCCTCGGGACGTACTGGCGATCTTGTCGATTTCATCGATGAAAATGATACCGGTTTGCTCGGCCCGGCGCGTCGATTCGGAGATGACCTCATCCATATCGATCAGCTTCGCCGCTTCCTCTTGGGTCAATACTTTACGCGCTTCCTTGACGGGCAGCTTGCGCTTTTTCGTGCGTTTGGGCAGAAACTGGCCGAACATCTCCTGCATATTCATGCCCATGCCTTCCATGCCCTGGCCCGAAAGCATATCCAGCATATTCGGGCTCGTGTCCTCCACGTCGATCTCGAGCATTTCGTTCTCAAGCCGGCCAGCCGCAAGCTGCTCCCGAACCTGGCGCCTGCGCTCCGCGATCGAAGCGTCCAACTCCGGCTCCTCCTGGGGCGCCGCCTGCTGGTTGCCGAACAGCATTTCCAGCGGGTTGCGGCCGCTTTTCGGCTTGCTGCCGCTCGGCACAAGCAGCGCCACCAGCCGCTCGTCAGCCTGCTTTTCCGCTTTGTCCTTCACCTGCTCGGTTCTCTCCGCTTTCACCATGCGGATCGAGGTCTCCACCAAATCCCGCACCATCGACTCGACGTCGCGCCCGACATAGCCGACCTCGGTGAACTTGGTCGCTTCCACTTTCACGAAAGGCGCGTTCACGAGCTTCGCCAGCCGCCTGGCGATTTCCGTCTTTCCGACGCCCGTCGGCCCGATCATAAGGATGTTTTTCGGCACGATTTCTTCGCGCAGCGACTCATCCAGCTTGCTTCTGCGGTACCGATTGCGAAGCGCGATCGCCACGGACCGTTTGGCGGCCTTCTGGCCGACGATGTATTTATCAAGCTCCGCGACGATTTGCCGCGGAGTCAGCGCTTCATTGCCCATGGAAAGGACCTCCGATCCTGCCGCCGTCAAAGACCGGCACGTTAGATTTAGATTTCTTCCACGATGATGTTCCGGTTCGTATAGACACAGATATCGGCAGCCGTTTCGAGCGCCGACTTGGCCATCTCCTTCGCATCGAGATGAGTCGCGTGGCGTTTAAGGGCGCGCGCCGCGGCAAGCGCGAAGCTGCCTCCGGATCCGATGGCGAGAATGCCGTCGTCGGGCTCGATGATCTCGCCATTGCCTGACAGCAGCAGCAGTCCGCTGCCGTCCATTACGATCATCATCGCTTCCAGCCGGCGAAGCACGCGGTCCGAACGCCATTCCTTCGTCATTTCCACGGCGGCCCGCTGCAGGTTGCCGTGATGCTCCTCGAGCTTGCCTTCGAATTTCTCGAAAAGCGTAATCGCATCCGCCACCGATCCGGCAAACCCGGCCACGACCTGGCCGCGGTAGAGCCTTCTGACCTTCTTGGCGGAGTGCTTCATCACCATGCTGTTGCCGAACGTCACCTGGCCGTCACCGGCGATTGCGCCTTTGCCTTCGTGCCTGACGGCGCATATCGTCGTTGCGTGAAACTGCATCTCCATCGCTTTTCCCCTCCACTCTGCCCCCAAAGGTTGAATCAGGACCGGCCCGCTTCCGCCGCCCGATCCAAAGCTTCCGTCTTGAAGCGATCCAGCGTTTCAAGCGCGCGGCCGGCGATCGCTTCGTTCTTGTCCCGCTTGTTGCGGATGCGCGCGCCGAGCGGCGGGAACAGCCCGAAGTTGGCGTTCATCGGTTGAAAATGCTTGAAATCCGCCGTCGTGATGTACTGCGCCATACTGCCGAGCGTCGTCTCCGGCGGCAGAACCAGCGGCTCCAGCCCCCTCGCCAGGCGCCCTGCGTTGATGCCCGCGATCAAGCCGGAAGCGGCCGATTCGACATACCCCTCAACTCCCGTCATTTGACCGGCAAAGAACAGGTCGGAGCGCCCCTTGAACTGATAGGTGGGTTCCAGCAGCTTCGGCGAGTTGATGAACGTGTTGCGGTGCATGACGCCGTAGCGGACGAACTCGGCATTTTCCAGCCCCGGGATCATCGAGAAGACGCGCTTCTGTTCGCCCCACTTCAGATGGGTCTGGAAGCCGACCATGTTGTACAGCGTGCCGGCCGCGTTGTCCTGTCTGAGCTGGATGACCGCATGCGGCAGCTTGCCGGTGTGCGGGTTGACCAGACCGACCGGCTTCATCGGACCGAAAAGGACGGTTTGCTTGCCGCGCGCCGCCATCACCTCGATCGGCATGCAGCCCTCGAAATAAACTTCCTTCTCGAATTCCTTCAAGGCCGCCGTCTCGGCGTGAATCAGCGCGTCGTGAAACGCCTCGAACTCCTCTTCGGTCATCGGGCAGTTCAAGTAAGCCGCTTCGCCTTTATCATAGCGGGAGGCAAGATACACCTTGCCCATGTCGATCGAATCCTTCTCAATGATCGGCGCGGCGGCGTCATAGAAATAAAAGTATTCCTCGCCCATCAGCTGCCGGATTGCCTCGGACAGGCTCGGCGATGTCAGCGGTCCGGTCGCGACGACCGTAATGCCGTCCTGCGGAATGCCGGTCACCTCTTCCGGGCGAACCTCGATCAGCGGGTGGCTGCGCAGGCTGCCCGTCACTTCGCCGGAGAAGCCGTCGCGGTCGACGGCAAGCGCTCCGCCGGCGGGTACGGCATGCTTGTCGGCCGAGCGCAGTATAAGCGAATCGAGCCGGCGCATCTCTTCCTTCAGGACGCCGACCGCGTTCGTCAGCCCGTTGGCGCGCAGGCTGTTGCTGCATACAAGCTCGGCGAATTTATCGGTATGGTGGGCGGGTGTCCGGTTCGCCGGGCGCATCTCGTACAGGATGACCGGCACGCCTTGCGAGGCGATCTGCCACGCCGCCTCGCTGCCCGCAAGGCCCGCGCCGATAACCGTAACCGGTTGATTAACTGTCAAGGCCATACCTTCCTTTCTCTCGTTCAAGTGCGAAAGGCGCCGTTGACCGGCGCCGCCGCTAGGCTTGCTCTTGCTCGTCCGGGAGCTCCTCGCTGTGCCTGCATTGGGTGCAGAGCAGCTTGCCGCCGGAACGGCTGCGTTTCTCCACCATCATCGCGCCGCACGACGGACAAGGCTTGTCGGTCGGTTTGTCCCAGGATACGTAATCGCAGCCGGGATATTGATCGCAGCCGTAGAAAATACGGCCCTTCTTGCTGCGGCGCTCAATAATTTTCCCCTCACGGCATTTCGGGCAGGTGACGCCGATATCCTTGACGATCGGCTTCGTATTCCGGCAATCGGGAAACCCGGAGCAGGCGAGGAATTTGCCGAAGCGGCCCATTTTGTACACGAGCGGCCTGCCGCACTTCTCGCACATCTCGTCGGATACCTCATCCTGGATTTCGACTTCCTTCATCTCTTCCTCGGCCACCTCGAGGCGCTTCTCGAACGACTCGTAGAAGCTGCCCAGCACCTTGACCCAGTCTTCCTTGCCTTCCTCGACGTGGTCGAGGTCTCCCTCCATATGGGCCGTAAATTCGGCATCCAATATTTCGGGGAAAAACTCCTCCATCAGCTGGATGACAAGCTCGCCGAGCTCGGTCGGCACGAACTTTTTGTCCTCGATGGCCACATAGCCGCGCTTCTGGATCGTCTCGAGCGTCGGCGCGTACGTACTGGGACGCCCGATCCCGAGCTCTTCGAGCGTGCGCACCAGCCGCGCTTCCGTGTAACGGGGCGGCGGCTGCGTAAAATGCTGCTTCGGCTCGATCGACGCTTTCTTCACCGTGTCGCCCGTCGCCAGCGGCGGCAGAAACTTCTCCTCGTCCGTCGTGCCGTCGTCGTTGCCTTCCACGTACACCTTCATGAATCCGTGAAACTTCACCTTCGAACCGACGGCGCGGAAGGTGACGGAGCCCGCCTGGATGTCCACCGTCATCGTGTCGAGCACCGCGGACGACATCTGGCTCGCCACGAACCGCTCCCATACGAGCTTATACAACCTGAATTGGTCGCGGCTGAGGAACGGCTTGACCTCATCCGGCTCCCGAAGCACGGACGTCGGGCGGATCGCTTCATGCGCATCCTGCGCATTGGCGTTCTTCTTCGTATAGTTGCGGAATTCCGCCGGCGCGAACGCCGCGCCGAATTTCTCCGTGATGTACCCCTTCGCTTCCTCCTGCGCGACAGGCGAAATGCGCGTGGAGTCGGTACGCATGTAAGTGATCAGACCGACGGTTCCTTCCTTGCCGAGATCCACGCCCTCATAGAGCTGCTGGGCGACGGACATCGTTTTGGCGGCGCGGAAGCCCAGCTTGCGGGCGGCCTCCTGCTGCAGCGAGCTCGTGATGAACGGCGCTGCCGGATTGCGGAGACGTTCCCGCTCCTTGACTTCTCCGACAGTGAATTCGTTTGCTCCGAGCGCCTTCAGAACCCCCTGGACGTCCCCTTCGTTCGACAGCTCTTTTTTCTCGCCGTCCATGCCGTAAAATTTCGCTTCAAACGGTGTCTGCCCGTGGAGCAATTGCGCCGTTATCGACCAATACTCCTCAGGCACGAAAGCGTCGATCTCATTCTCCCGGTCGATGATCAGCTTTACCGCAACCGATTGAACGCGCCCGGCCGAGAGTCCCTTCTTGACTTTCTTCCATAATAACGGACTGATTTTGTAGCCGACCAGACGGTCCAGAATCCGTCTCGCCTGCTGCGCGTTGACCAAATCCATGTTGATCGGCCGCGGCGACTTGAACGCGTCCTTGACCGCCTGTTTCGTGATTTCGTTGAACACGACCCGGCAGCTGTCCGTTTCCTCCAGCTCCAAATAGTGCGCAAGATGCCATGCGATCGCTTCGCCTTCGCGATCAGGGTCCGCCGCCAGATAGACGTGCTTCACTTTTTTTCTTGCGTCCTTCAATTCCTTCAGGACGTTGCCTTTGCCCCGGATTGTAATGTATTTCGGCTGGAAGCCGTTGTCGACCTCAACCCCGATTTGGCTTTTGGGCAAATCGCGGATATGCCCCATCGACGCTTTGACGATATATTTGCTGCCCAAATATTTGCCGATCGTCTTCGCTTTTGCGGGCGACTCCACGATCACGAGCGAATCCGCCATATGTGCCCCTCCTCCCGACATCGATCCCACCCGCGCGCTACAGCGCGCTGTATAATGAACCCGGATGCCCTTCGATCCTGCGTTTTATAGATAAATTTATCAGAAGTGCGTGTAAATGTCCAAGCGGCATCTCCAGGCGCGCCGCCAAATCGTCCACCGTGAGCGGCCGATCGCGCAGCTCGGCGACGATCAACGCTTCCTCTTCGCTAAGCTCTCCGTCCCGCCGCGCCGGCGTTCGTTCATCGAATATCCCGCCCTTACGGCTCAGCAATCGGCTCCCGTAAGACCCGCGAAGATCGGTCATCACATCGTCGACGGTCAGCAGCAGCTTGGCGCCCTCATCGCGGATCAGCCGGTTTGGGCCGTCGCTTTTCGACGAGTTGATCGGCCCCGGCACCGCGTACACCTCGCGATTGTAGCCCTGCGCCAGCTGCCCGGTAATGAGCGAACCGCTTTGATAAGCCCCCTCGATGACGATCGTCGCATAGGCCAGCCCGGCAATGATCCGATTGCGCTGCGGAAAAAGCCCCGGATGGCTGACGGTGCCGAGCGGATACTCGGACACTAACAGACCGCGTTCTGCGATCGTGCGGTACAAGAAACCGTTCTGGGGCGGGTAGACCGTCTCGATATCCGTTCCGAGCACCGCCACCGTGCTGCCGACGCCCCGCAGGCCGCCTTCATGAGCGATCGTGTCGATGCCGCGCGCAAGACCGCTGACGATCGTCACGCCGTATGAGGAAAGCTGTTCGGCCAGCCTGGCGGCCGTATGGCGGCCGTAGGAGGTTGGCCCGCGCGTGCCGACAATAGCCGTGGACACGCCTTCGAGAAGTTCCAGCCGGCCTTTGGCGTAAAGCACCCATGGCGGATCGCTGGTTCTGCCCAGCCAGCTTGGATAGTCGCGGTCAAAAACCGTGAACCAGGCGATGCCGCGCTCCGAGTACAACGACTTGCGCGCCTCGACGAACGACGGATCGAACGTGTGCTGCAGCGCCTCGCGCGCCGGACGATCCACCTGCAGCGCCCGCCACTCCTCCTGCCCGAACGTCATGCACCGCTCCAGCAAATTGCCCTCGACCAGCTTCCTGATCGTAATGGCGCCGACGCCTCTCGTTTCATGAAGCGCAAACAAGATGTCGCGCTTGCTCCATTCTCCCATATCGAACCATGCCTCCCGTATTACGGGCGCACTTGCATTTCCCATCCTATTGTGAGGGAGCCGGGAACAGAATGCAAGCGGGCCCGGATTGTCCAAACAAAAAAACAACCTTCCGGACACCCTGATCGGGCGGCGGAAGGTTGCTTACCTTCTTTCGCAAACGGAATCGTACGATTCCTGCTATTTTATTTGCGGTTGACGCATTTCTCGAGCAGACCTTTTTCTTCGAGGACGCCCACCAGCGTCGACCCCATCTCGGAAGGCGTCGGCGCCACTTTGATGCCGCAAGCCTCCAGCGTGGCGATCTTCTCGGCCGCCGTTCCCTTGCCGCCGGAAATGATGGCGCCCGCATGGCCCATCCGCTTGCCCGGAGGCGCGGTGGCGCCGCCGATGAAGCCGACGACCGGCTTCTTCATGTTGGCCTTGATCCACTCGGCCGCCTCTTCCTCCGCCGTTCCGCCGATCTCGCCGATCATGATAACCGCGTAGGTGTCCGGATCGTCGTTGAACAGCTTGAGAATGTCGATGAATTCGGAGCCTTTGACCGGGTCGCCGCCGATGCCGACCGCGGACGATTGTCCGATGCCGCGGGTCGTCAGCTGGTGCACGGCTTCATACGTCAGGGTGCCGCTGCGGGAAACGACGCCCACATGGCCCTTCGTGTGAATGTAGCCCGGCATAATGCCGATTTTGCAAGCGTCCGGCGTGATGACGCCCGGACAGTTCGGCCCGATCAGGCGCGTTTTCTTGCCTTCCATATAACGCGATACCCGCACCATGTCGAGCACCGGAATGCCTTCGGTGATGCAAATCGCCAGGTCCAGCTCCGCATCGACCGCTTCAATGATCGCATCGGCCGCGAACGCCGGCGGAACGTAGATGACGGACGCCGTCGCGCCGGTCGCCTTCACCGCCTCCTCAACCGTGTTGAATACCGGCAGCGAAACGGTGCTTCCATTCTCGAGCGCGATGTCCACTGTCGTCCCGCCTTTGCCCGGAGAGGTGCCGCCGACCATCTGCGTGCCGTAATCCAGGGCGCCTTTGGCGTGGAAAAGGGCGGTTTTGCCCGTAATGCCTTGCGTTATGACCTTTGTATGCTTGTCTACCAGAATGCTCATCGAAAGGCTCACATCCCTTACTGGTTATCGTTCGGTGTTCGGTGTTCGGTGCTTCGGTGCCGTGCTTATTTCACAAGCTCGACGATCTTCTGCGCGCCGTCCGCCATCGAGTCGGCGGCGACGATGTTCAGGCCGGATTCGTTCAGAATCTTCTTGCCCAGGTCCACATTCGTGCCTTCCAGGCGGACGACCAGCGGCTTGGTCAGGCCAAGCTGCTTCGCCGCTTCGACCACGCCGTTCGCGATGACGTCGCAGCGCATGATGCCGCCGAAAATATTGACGAAAATCCCTTTGACGTTCTCGTCGGAAAGGATGATTTTGAACGCTTCGGTTACTTTCTCGGTCGTCGCGCCGCCCCCTACGTCAAGGAAGTTGGCCGGGTTGCCGCCGTAATATTTAATGATGTCCATCGTCGCCATCGCCAGGCCCGCGCCGTTGACCATGCAGCCGATGTTGCCGTCGAGCGCGATATAGCTGAGATCGAACTTGGAGGCCTGAATCTCACGCTCGTCCTCCTCGTCCAGGTCGCGCAGCTCAACAATATCCTTGTGGCGGTACAGCGCGTTGGAATCGAAGTTCAGCTTGGCGTCGAGCGCCATGACGTTGCCGTCGCCCGTTACGACAAGCGGGTTAATCTCGGCGATCGAGCAGTCCTTGTCCGTAAATGCGGCATACAGCGCCGTCATGAAGCCGACTGCCTTGTTCACCAGCTCATTCGGAATGTTGATGTTGAATGCCAGCCTGCGCGCCTGGAACGGCATGAGACCGACGACCGGATCGATCACTTCCTTGAAAATCTTCTCCGGGGAATGCTCGGCCACTTCCTCGATTTCCGTACCGCCTTCTTCGGAGCCCATCATGACGACGCGGCCCGTGGCGCGGTCAACGACGACGCCGATGTAGTATTCTTTCTTGATATCGCAGCCTTGCTCGATGAGCAGCCGCTTCACTTCTTTGCCCTCGGGACCCGTCTGGTGCGTGACCAACGTCTTGCCGAGAATGTCGCCCGCATATTTGCGGACTTCCTCCAGCCCTTTGGCGACCTTGACGCCGCCTGCCTTGCCGCGTCCGCCGGCGTGAATCTGCGCCTTGACGACGACGACCGGCGTGCCGAGCGCTTGCGCGGCCTCGACCGCTTCGTCGACCGTGAATGCCACCTTGCCTTCAGGAACTGCGACCCCGTATTGCTTTAGGACTTCTTTGCCTTGATACTCATGGATATTCATTGCGAAATCCTCCTAAGCTTAGTGATCCTATGTACACACAAACATTACCTATTGTAGCACGTTTCCATGACCCTTTCCTTACTTTCGGCAAATAAAAAACGGACGTTTTTTGATATGGGTTTCATCTCAAAATGCGAACGAAAAAGCACGAAACATGGTTGGATTTGGCTGAAAATGGAGCTTGCGGCTCCTTTCCCCATAGTATGGCCCGTTCCATCGTCAATATCGGCGTTCAAGCCCGCAATTTTAATTGAAAAACGTCGTGCCGCGCGGCTGGGAGAACACCGGCTTCACATGGTCGGATATTCCCGGAGTCGGCGGGAACCCGGTCATCGTGCGCATCGGCTACAGCGACAAAGGCATGGGACACGGCTCGGTCAATCTCGAGCTGCACGAGACGTTCCACGCCATCGACCGGTACGTTCTGGACGATAGATCGGAGATCCCGGAGTTCCGGGCGCTTTTTCGGGAGGAAGCGGCCGGCCTGTTCGCGGGCAATCGCTATGAGGAGCTGTTTCCGGAGGAATATTTCGCGGAAGTCGCGTCTATCATTTACCTTTCCGAGACGACCCGCCGGACGGTCCGGGACAAGCTGCCGAAAACGTAACGCTGGATGACGGAACTGTTCGGCGGCTTTAAGCCGACGGCGCCGGCAATCCCCGAACTCGAACGCCATTGGGCGAGAGCGGCGGTGCAGCGGCTTAGCGCGATGCGGGTTATGAGCGGCTTTCCCGACGGCACGTTTCGCGCGGCGAGCAAATGACGCGGGAGCAATTCGTCAAGCTGCTCGCAGAGACGGTCGGCCTGCCGGTTGACGGGGGAAAAGCTTACGCCGCCTTTACGGATGTCAGGCCCTCGTCCTGGTCGGCGCCCTACATTGCCGCCGCCGTTGACGCGGGCGTTATCGTGCCGGCCGAGTTCGGCGGCAGCGCTTTTCTTCCCGGGCAGGTATTGACCCGGGCCGAAATGGCGGTCTGGACGGCGCGGGCGCTCGGCCTGCAGCCGAACGGGCAGGCGCGGGCGTTCGCCGATCCGGCCGCGATACGGGCGGACCGCGGCCGGCTCGGCGGGGGCGCGGGTGCGGCGTCGGGGCGGGCGGGGGGGGGCCGGGGGGCGGTCTTTCCGCGGCCGCGGCCGCCGGCATCGTAACCGGCACGCCGGGCAACCGGTTTGCCCCGGCGGGGAAGGTTACGCGCGCCGAAGCGGCGCTCGTGCTGAACCGGGTGCTGGATTTGCCGGATTCGCACTTGCCGGATTCGGATTGACAGCCCGGCGGGCTTGCGCTACACTCTGGTCAAGTAAACAAATGAATAATTCTTGTGGAACGTAAGGAAGCACCTTCATCCGACTATGACGATGGAGGTGCTTTTTGCGTGTATATGAATATCGCCTGCGCTTCCGTGAACGGCGTGGAAGGCCAATGGATCGACGTCGAGGTCGACATTTCGCCGGGGCTGCCCCAAGTCAATGTTGTCGGCCTGCCCGACCCGGCGGTACGCGAATCGGTGGAACGCGTCCGCGCGGCGCTGAAAAACTGCGGCTTCGAGTTCCCGCTGCAGCGCATCACGGTTAATCTTGCGCCGGCCGACCTGCGCAAGGAGGGAACGGCGTTCGACCTGGCGATCGCCGCGGGAATATTGGCCGGAAGCGGGCAATTGAAGCCGGAGCCGTTCGAGGGCGTGCTGGTCATCGGCGAGCTTTCATTGAACGGAGAGGTGCGCCCCGTTCCCGGCGTGCTGCCGATGGTGGACAAGGCGCGGCAGCGCGGCGTCAAGCGTGTCCTGCTGCCTGCGGCCAACACGGCGGAAGCCGCGCTGATCGACGGTATGGAGCTGTTTGCGCTGCACCATCTCGATCAGCTGACAGGTGGGCGGAAAGAAGGAACGGCGGATTGGGGCGCGCTGCGCCATTCGGGCGGCTCGTCGGGCCTTGGCGGTTTTGTTGGCGGCGGAAGAAGCGGCGGTGCTGAACAGCAGCCGTTCGAGCCCGATTTCGGCGACGTGACCGGGCAGCAGTCCGCGAAGCGGGCGGTGCTCACGGCGGCGGCCGGACGCCACAATTTGCTGCTGACGGGTCCGCCGGGAACCGGCAAAACGATGCTCGCCAAGCGGCTGCCCGGCATTTTGCCGATGCTCAGCGAACGGGAGGCGCTCGGCGTTACGCAAATCTACAGCGCCGCCGGCAAGCTCGGCACCGGCAACATCTCGCTTATCCGGCGGCGTCCGTTCCGTTCTCCCCACCATACGATTTCAGCCGGGGGCCTGATCGGCGGCGGCTCTATTCCGAAGCCCGGCGAAGTTACCCTGGCGCACGAGGGTGTCTTGTTTCTTGATGAGATGCCCGAGTTTTCCCGACAGGTGCTGGAGGTGCTGCGCCAGCCGCTGGAGGACCGCGAGGTGACGATCGCCCGGGCGCGCGCCGTTTTCCGCTTTCCCGCGCATTTCATGCTGGCTGCCTCAATGAACCCGTGTCCTTGCGGCTATTTCGGCCACGAAACCGAGCAATGGCGCTGCACATGCACCCCTGCCCGAATCGCCTCCTATAAGGCGAAAATATCAGGTCCGCTCCTCGATCGGATCGACCTGCAGGTCGACGTCCCGCGCCCTCCGCTTACCGCTCCGACGGAGGCGGGAATGGATTCCGCCGCGATGCGCAGCCGCGTTATGGCCGCCATGGAAAGGCAAAGGGCGCGCCTCCCGGTAACCGGCGCGCCGTGGAACAGCGACTTGACGGGCAAAGGCCTGAAGGCCGCTTGCTCGCTTCGGCCGGACGCCGCGCGGCTGCTGGAAGCGGCTTATGCTTCGCTCGGGTTGAGCATGCGCGCGCATGAACGGATCCTGAAGCTCGCGCGCACGATTGCCGATCTCGACGAATGCGCCGACATCGGGGCCGAGCATATCGCGGAAGCGATACAATACCGCGGCTCGGACCGCAAGCTTGAGCCGTTATGAGATAACTTCTAATGCGTCCGGTACGGTAAAACGCGAGCCCCCGGCGACGCCGTTTCTTGACGGTCCGTCCGGGGGTTCTTTTTAAAACGCGCCTTCATAATGCTCCATTGTCGTGATCTTGCCGTCCGAATCGACCGACACGGCGATGACGTCGAAACGGACATGGCGTCCTTGGACGCCCGCGGACTGCATATACACCTGTGCCGTCGTCTGCAGTTGCCGCCGCTTGCGGTAATCGACCGACTCGGCCGCCGTTCCGAATCGGCCGCCCGCGCGGCGCGTACGGACCTCAACGATCACCAGCCATCCGTCCTTCTCGGCGATCAAATCGAGCTCGCCGCTTCTGCAGCGCCAATTTCGGTGACGAATGATATAGCCGTTCGCCACCAGCATTTCGGCCGCCGCTTCTTCGCCGGCTCTGCCGGTTCGCACCCGGCCGCCGAGCACTTTGGCGGCGGAAGCCGGCTGCTGCCTCGTTCCGCCTGCACCGGCACTGCCATTGCCATTGCCATTGCCATTGCCGCCGGCGCCGTTAACTTCCGTCACGCTTCCACCCCTCAAGCTTGTTGTCGGAACGATACACGAAGCTCAGTATTTCCGCCACGAGCGCGTAAAGCTCCGGCGGGATTTCCTGGTCGATATCCAGCTTCGACAGCACCTCGACAAGCGACGCGTCTTCCTGTACCGGAATGCCGTGCTCGCGGGCGCGTTCGAGAATCGACTCCGCGATCCGGCCGCTGCCTTTGGCTACGACTGCCGGGGCGGTGCGCGTTTCCGGCTCGTATTTCAACGCCACCGCTTTCTTCACGGCCTGTTTCCTTGCCGGCTGTTCCCCGCTCATACCCGGAAATCCACCCCTTTGTACGGCTTGGACGAATAGGCCGACGCAGTTCCTGGAAGCCGCGCGGCTGCGCCGGCGGAGCCCGAATCCTCCGGCTGGCCGGAAGCCGGCTCCGGCATCGGCTTAACGGTCAGCGCAAGCAGTTGAAAGCCCGCTCCGGCAAGCGCGTCGGTCAGCTCGCGTCTCGACGTTTCCATCATGGCACGGGCGGCGGGATGGTCGTTCCAAACGCTCAAGCTGACGATTTTATTGACCACATGCACATCGACGACCGTATCGCCAAGCCTTTTCATTTGCAGGTCAAAAAGCAGCCGGCAGTTGTCGGCATCCAATTCGCCTTTCCGGCCTCTTCGGGATTGTATATGGACGGATGCGGTCCGGCTCCCATCCGGCCCCTGGAACGGAATAAAAAGCGTCGTTTGCGACAACAGCTGACCGTTGCGTTCCGGAGAGAGCAGCAGCTGCTGGCCGGTAATCTGGTTGACAAGCTGCTGAGCCGTCTCGCGGACGGCCGGCGGCACGTCCTCCGCGGACGCAAGGCTCATAAGAGCGCTTTTCAGCGACTCGGCTGCGGCCGGTTTTGCCTGCTCCGAAATCGTTCCTTCCGATTGAAGCATGGGCAATCCCCCGCTCGCATTCGCTGCAACGAACCGTTCCCCGGACGCCGCAAACCGACCCGTCGACGATGAAAACGGCCGGTTTGCTCCCTGCTCATCGGCGCCGACCTGCTCTGCGTTCGCGCCGCGTGCTTGCGCGGCATCGGCCTCATCCGTGCGGGCACCTCCCAATGTTTGAGCCAACAGTTTCTCATGATCGACTCCCAGCCACTTCAACAGCCCGCCGAGCCATTGCCCGCTGCCGGAAGCGGTGGACGAAGCAGCCGTTTGCCGAGCCGCCCCTGCACCGGCGGCCGCTGCGGCTTGCCCGCCTGTGCTTGCGCCCGCGGCAGCGCGCTGACCCAGCGTGGCCTGCGTATCCGCCGGTTGCACATCGGCTGTTTGCGTGCCCGCCGCCTGCGCTCCGGCGGCTTGCGCACCTGCCCCCGGCGTTCCCGCAGCCTGGGCTCCCCCCGCTTGCGCACCTGTCCCCGGCGTTCCCGCCGCTTGAGCTCCCGCCGCTTGCGCACCTGTCCCCGGCGTTCCCGCAGCCTGGGCTCCCCCCGCTTGCGCGCCTACAGCCTGCGCTCCCGCCGCCTGCTGCCGCGATGCCCGCCCCCCGGGC
>NZ_CAUPYC010000016.1:0-62885 GCF_963515335.1 uncultured Paenibacillus sp.
TATTTCACACCTTAAAAATTCTAAAAAACTGTCTTGACATCTTGTAGCACCATACGTCACGGCGGGTTCGACGGACAACGCGGGGACGGCTTCGCTGCTTATCCCGATCATCAGAAGCTCGGAAGCGGGCGAAATATTGGCAATGTTTCTACCGGGCTACCGGCTTCCCGGCGATCTGCATCGCTTGACCCGCCGTTCGCTCGGCGGCTATCTGACCGTTCCGGTTGCGCTGGCCGGCCTCGCCGCAATACCCGGTTTGATCTGGATTCCGTACGGCTTCGGTTGGAGCGCGCTGGCACTGCCTTTGGCAGCGGGGGGTTGGTCGTATATGCGGTATAAACAAACCGCATGGATGGCCGATGACGACCAGCTTGCGATCCGCTTCGGCAGCTTCAGTTCGCATCTCGCGCTCATCCCGAAACGGCGGGTGCAATGGCACGGCGCGTCCGTCTCTCCCTTTCAAACGCGCAGGAAACTGACGAACTTCAAGGTGGCGCTGGCGTCGGGACCGGGCCAAGCCGACTTCGGCATCCGCCACATGCCTCAGGAATCCGGCCGGGAGCTGACCGATTGGCTCCGGCGCAAGGACTGAAGCAGTTCCGCGGCAAAGACAAAAAGGGTTGCTTCCGTTTTGTCTCGAAAGCAACCTTTTTTACGTTGAATCTTTTCAAACGACCACCGTCAGGCACTTTAACGCCGGATTCCGGCGTTATTCCGCCTCACCGCGCCCTCCGACCGGCAGGCGCAAGCCCGTTTCCGCGAAACGGACGCCGTCCGGAAGTACGTAGTCGCGGGTCAGATCGATGTCGTGCGACATATGCGTGAACACCGTCCGCTTCGGTTGCACTTCCCCAAGCAGTTCCAGCGCATCCTTCACGTCGTAGACGGATCTTGTCTCGTAAGCGTAAGGCTCTTCAAAGAAGCTCGTGCCCAACACGAGCAGATCCAACCCGTGCAGGGGCGCTTTTTCCCGCTCGTTCAGCCCGATCGAATCGGAGCAGTACGCCCAGGCATAGCCCGTGTTCGCTTCCACGAAGCGATAGGCATAAGCGTAGCCGTTCTTGCCGTGGTTCACGCGCCAGGCCGCGACCGACCAGCTTCCGATCGTCACCGGCCCGTCCGCCGGCCGAAAGTCGATATGCCGGTCCAGCCACGGAAAACGTTCGAGCACCGCCCCGATCACCTCCGACGGCGCGTAAGCCTCGCCCTTGCGGTCGAGCCAGCGGCAGGCATCCGCCCATTCCACCAAGCCGCCGATGTGATCGAAGTGGGCATGGGTGATCAGCATCCGGTCGACGTTCCGCAGCCCCGCCGCTTCCATCTGCCTGCCCCAATCCGGGCCGCAATCGATCAGTGTCAATCCGCTGTCCCCATCCTCAAGCAGAACGGACGAGCGAAGCCGGCGGTTCACGCCGCCGCCGCGCGCCTCCTCGCACACGGCGCAGCCGCAATAAACCCGGGGGACGCCCATCGCGTCCCCGGTTCCCCAGAACGTTATCGCCGCCATGCCGGACCCCGTCAGATCGGCAGCAGCGCGATCGAATCCCGGCCGCGCAGCCCGTCCATCATGGTCAGCCATGCTTGCGGCTTGTTCGGAAGAGCCGAATAATACCGCTCCAAATATGCCGTGACGAGAGAGGCCGGCAGTGAGTCCATCGATTCGTCCGCGGACAGGAAGCAAAGATCCAGTTCCGTGACCGCCTTGCCTTCGTGGTCCCATGACGGATGCACATAATCGATGTCGAGCTTGCGGTAGCCGATATGGGACAGCACCTCGCGGCGAACGATCGGATTCATCGGCGTCGCCCCGCCGAAGCCGTGATCGGTTTCCGTCGGATCGTAAATTTCGGCGAACATGCCGAGCGGTTGCGTCCCGCTCTCACGGGCCATGCGCTGCAAATCCGCTTCCCGGTTCTTCATCAGAAACCGGCCGATGCCGAGACCGGCCCTGCCGATGATCGTGAAATCGGTAACGGCCACCCGCATATCGTCGAAATACCGGTATTCGGTCGCCCCTACAACCTCGCCGCCCAGGACGGCTGCGTGTACATGAATGCCCTCGTCCCGCAGCGGATCGGCCCAAAGCTCATAAGCCAGCACTTCCTCAGGAGGAAACACCTCCTGCATAAGCCGATGCATGCCGGCAAAAACAGGCTCGTCGATCGACCGGATACGTACATACTCCATCTTCATAGCTGCTCCTCTCCTCCCTTTTCCTGACCTTTCATCTTACCGCTCCTCGAAAAAAGGGTTGCGCCATTCCATGACGGCCGCGCAATGACCGGATTCTTCATCCTTCAAATAGCCTTCTGCAATCCCCACAGGCACCCTACCGCACCGCAGCAGAAAGCCGATCACCGGATCGCGCCATTCGCCCTCCAGCACCTTCCGCACATACTGCTCTGGCGTAGCCTCCGACTTGTGCAGATGATAATTCGGCATGCGCCCGCCTCCCAGCAGGCGCCGAAGTCCGAGATGCACGACCGTTTCGTACATCGTCTGCATCAGCCATTTTCCGACGCCGGACTTGCGGAAAGCGGGTATGACGCTGATGTCCACCACATAAAGCGTATCCCCGTCCGGATCGTGGTTGCGGATATAACCGTTATCGGTGACGGCTGCCCAGCTGTGGGCGCCGGCGAGCGTAATTCCGTCAACCAGCAGCCCGGTCATGGAACCGATCAGCCGCCCTTCCGCCTCCGCGCAGATCGCCCCTTCGGGAAAACGCACGACATGCTCCGCGAGCTGCTCCTCGTTCCACCACAATTCGGCTGGAAAAGGCGGAGGAAAGCTCTCCTGCTGGATGGCGATCATCTGCCGGAAATCGGACGTCCCGTAGCGGCGGATCGTCATTTTTAACGGCTTGCCGTCCTTGAATATGTACAGTTCTTTGCGCACAACATCCCTCCTTGAACAGCTCCCTGCCCACGTCGCTTGATCAATAGCTTCCGACTTCCATATTTCCGCGCGGACTCTCGCTCGATGGGAATCGGCTGAAACGGCCCTCCGCCGGATCAGCCGTTTTTTTTCGGAAATTGCAGCGCGATCGTCGTTCCTTTGTCCGGTTTGCTGAACACGTCGATATGGCCGTCGTGAAGATCCACGATCCGCTTCGCGATCGACAAGCCCAGGCCGACGCCGCCGGTCGCACGGCTGCGGGCGCCGTCCACACGGAAGAAACGCTCGAAAAGGTTCGGGATCTCATGCTCGGGAATCCCGATCCCGTTATCCTTGACCAGAATCCGAATCATATTCCGCGTCTGGCTGATCGTGATATCGATCGGGTCTTTGCTGTACTTGATCGCATTATCGATCAGAATGACCATGAGCTGGCGAATTTTGTCCTTGTCGGCGGTCATCCGGATCCCGTTGCCGTCGACAGAATCGGCATGGACGCGGATCGTGCGGTGGAACGTCGTGTGCAGCATCGACGCCAGCTCGTCCGACAGCTGCATCACGTCGAAGGTTTCGAGCCTGAGCCAATCCTCCTGCTCCGCTTCGGCCAGCGTCAGCATCGACTTGATCAGCTTCTGCAGCCGTTCCGATTCCTTCGAGATCGCCTCAATCGCCTCGTCGCGGACGGTGGAATCGTTTCGCCCCCACCGCTTCAGCATATTGGCGTAGCTGCTGATGACCGTAAGCGGCGTTTTCAGCTCATGCGAAGCGTCGGCGACGAACGCCTTCTGGCTCGCAAACGTGCGGTCCAGCCGTTCGATCATCTGGTTGAACGCGCGTATAAGCTGCAGCAGCTCGGCGGATTCTTCCTTGCCTTTCAATTCGATTTTGCGCAGCTTGCCGCTCCGGTCGATTTCCCGCATCGTCTGCACCATCGTCTGGATCGGCGCGGTCAGCTTCGAGGTGAACCAATACGTGCCGAATATCGCGAAAAAGACGGCGCCGAGGCTCGTCACCGACAGCGCGGCGACCAGCACCTGCAAATACGTGTCCAGCAAGGTCAGCTTCCGGGTGATCTCCAGCATGCCGATCACTTCCATGCCGCTGTACAGCGGCACTTTCATATAAAGCACCCGCATGCCGCCGATATTCGTCATGCCCGACTCGTGAACGCGGCTGAAGGCGATCGGCCTGTTCAGGAGATCCTCGTCGGAGCCTTCCGCGTTGACGATGCGTCCCCGCACGTCCACGATCCTTATCGCCTCGTTGATATTGTAATAATCGCTGAGCAGCCCCGGTTCGGCCATTCGCGCCGCCGAATTGACCTTCGCGTTCTCGAGCAGCAGGGTCACCTTGTTGCGAAGCAGCTGCTCCTCGCTGCCGGTCGAAATTTTAATGACGAAAAAATAGACGAAAATATTAAAAAGGATCAATATAAAGATCAACCAGAATATCGTGAAAAACGTGAATCGTTTGCGAAGCGTCATGCGTCGGGCTCCTTAAGCACATATCCGACGCCGCGAATCGTATGAATGAGCTTGTACCGGAAGCCGCGGTCGATTTTTTGCCGCAGATAACGGATGTACACGTCGACCAGATTCGTCTCGCCGATGAAATCGTAGCCCCATACGTCGGACAAAATCTCCTCGCGCGTCTTCTCCCGGTTTTTGTTCTCAGCCAAATAGACGAGCAGATCGAACTCGCGCGGCGTCAGCTCGATCACCAGCTCCTTGCGGAACACCTTGCGCGAGCGCAGCTCGATCGTGAGGTCGGCGGCGCGCAGCATGTCCGAGCCTTCCGTCTCCTTGGAAGCCTGCTGGAAGATGCGCAGCAGGTTTCTGACCCGGGCGAGCAGCTCTTCCATCGCGAAAGGCTTCGTAATGTAATCGTTCGCA
Organism: uncultured Paenibacillus sp.; assembly: GCF_963515335.1. Lineage (NCBI taxonomy): Bacteria > Bacillati > Bacillota > Bacilli > Caryophanales > Paenibacillaceae > Paenibacillus > uncultured Paenibacillus sp. The sequence continues at coordinate 4,791 of NZ_CAUPYC010000016.1, forward strand.
CCCGTCTCGAAGCCGCTTACCTTATCGGGCACCGTGTCCCGGGCCGTCAGCAGAACGACCGGAATCGGGCTGCCCGCGCTGCGCAGACGGCGCAGCACCTCAATGCCGTTCAGCCCGGGAAGCATCACATCCAGCAGCACCAGATCCCACTCGCCCGACTGGGCCATTTCAAGTCCGGTCCGGCCGTCTTCCGCCCGTCCGACGGTGTAGCCTTCATGCTCCAGCTCCAATTGGAGGATGCGCGCGATTCCTTCTTCGTCTTCGACGATCAATAGTCTCTCGTTCATGATGTACCCACTCCTTAAGACCTGTCAGCGGCCGGATAGTCGATACGCTATCGCAAATTTCAACTTATTCAGTTACTTACAACTACCTTATATCGTACAAAAACATAGACCGCAAAAGCAAACAAGCTTTTACGGCCACAGCAGCCGGCCGATGAGCGCCGACAGCGCCACCGCCAGCCAGGGCGGCTGCTTCCAGAAGTGAAGGAAGGCAAATACGCCCAGTACAAAAGCAAAATCCGTCGCGGTACGGACCGTTCCGGTCCACACCGGGTCGTACAAGGCGGCCAGCAATAATCCGACCACGCCGGCGTTCACGCCGTTCAGCGCGCCCCGGACGCGGCGGTCTCCGCGCAACGCGTTCCAGAACGGCATCGCGCCGGCAAGCAGCAGGAACGAAGGTATGAAAATGGCCGTCAACGCCAGCGCCGCCAGCAGGGCGCCGTTCCAGCCCGGCGCGGAAACGCCGCCGATGAACGCGGCGATCGAAAACAGCGGGCCCGGCATCGCCTGAACCGCCCCATACCCCGCCATCATCGTATCGGCCGTAATGCCCGAAACGCCGCGGTCCACGATCTCGCCTTCCAGCATCGGCAGGACGACATGTCCGCCGCCGAAGACGAGCGAGCCCGCGCGGTAATGGCTGTCGGCGAGCGCCAGAGCCGTCGAATCGGGGTATTGCCGCGCCGCCGCGGGAAGAAGGGCGAGCAGCGCCAGGAAAACGGCGAACAAGGCCAGCGCCGTCCGGCGCTTGAGCGGTTGGCGTTCGTCCGGCGACGGCTTCTCTTCCTCCGCGACGACAGGCTTCAGAAGCGCGAGGCCGGCCAGCGCACACAGAACAAGCGGGACAAGCTGGCCTGCCGGTCCCGGCACGAGTACCGCCCAGCAGGCTGCGGCGAACGCCAGCGCGGCCCGCGGCCGGTCGGGCGCGAGCGTGCGGCCCATGCTCCAGACCGCCTGCGCGACGACCGCGACGGCGACCAGCTTCAAGCCGTGCAGCCAGCCGGCGTCGCCGACATCGGCGCCCGCCGCTCCAAGCCAAATGGCGAACAGCGCCATCAGCAGCGCCGACGGCAGCGTAAAGCCGAGCCAGCCGGCCAGCGCGCCGACGATGCCTGCCCGGCGCATGCCGATCGCCATGCCGAGCTGGCTGCTGGCAGGCCCCGGCAAAAATTGACATAATGCCGTCAGATCGGCAAACGTCCGATCGTCGAGCCACTTTTTCCGCATCACATACTCCTGCCGAAAATAGCCGACATGCGCGACGGGTCCGCCGAATGAGGTAAGCCCCAACTTCAGCGCCGTCATAAAAACGTCCCATATTCCGCCGGATTTAACTCCGCCCACCCGCCGTCACCTTCCGCTTTGCATCGACCAGGACTCGACGTCCCAGATTTTCGTCACCCAATCTTCGTAAAAATCCGGTTCGTGCGAGACGAGGAGAATCGTGCCTTTGTACTCCTGCAGCGCGCGCCTCAGCTCCGCCTTCGCCACGACGTCCAGATGGTTCGTCGGCTCGTCGAACAGAATCCAGTTGCTCTCGCGCAGCATTAGCTTGCACAGCCGCACCTTGGCCTGCTCGCCGCCGCTCAGCTGGTTCAGGTTGCGGGTGATATGCTCGTTCTTGAGTCCGCATCTGGCCAGCGCGGCGCGCACCTCATGCTGGTTCATCGATGAGAACTCGTTCCACACGTCGTCCAGCGGCGTCATCGCCTGCGCCTTCACTTCCTGTTCAAAGTAGGCCGGATGCAAATAATCGCCGCGATACGTCGTGCCGTCGAGCGGCTGGATTTTGCCGAGCACCGTCTTGAGCAGCGTGGACTTGCCTACGCCGTTCATGCCGACGACGGCGATTTTGTCGTTGCGCTCGATCAGCACGTCCATGGCCGGCAGCAGCGGCCGGTCGTAGCCGATGACGAGGCCTTTGGCCTCGAATACCGTCTTGCCGCTCGTGCGCGCTTCCTTGAAGCGGAACGTCGGCTTCTGCGCTTCCTCCGGCCGGTCGATCCGCTCCAGCCGGTCGAGCTGCTTCTCGCGGCTCTTCGCGCGGCCGGACGTCGAATACCGGGCTTTGTTCCGCTGGATGAAGTCCTCCTGCTTCTTGATGAATTCCTGCTGCTTCTCGTAAGCGTCGATATGCTGCGTCTTGTTCATATCCGCCATCTGCAGAAACTTCTCGTAGTTCGCGGAATAGCGGGTCAGCTTCGCGAACTCGAGATGGTAAATGACGTCGACGACGTCGTTCATGAATCCGGTATCGTGCGAGATGAGGACGAAGGCGTACGGATAATTTTTCAAATAGTTCGTCAGCCAGGCGATATGCTCTTCATCCAGATAGTTCGTCGGCTCGTCAAGCAGCAGGACCGTCGGCTTCTCGAGAAGCAGCTTGGCTAGCAGCACCTTCGTGCGCTGGCCCCCGCTCAGCGCGGCGACGTCGCGTTCGAGCCCGATCGCATTCAGGCCGAGGCCGTTGGCCATCTCCTCCACCTTCACGTCGATCAGGTAGAAATCGCCGATTTCCAGCGCTTCCTGGATCTCGCCCATCCGCTCCAGCAGCTGCTCAAGCGTATCGGGATCGGCATCGGCCATCTGCATGGCGATGTCGTTCATTTCCTGCTCCAGCTCGAGCAGCGGCAGGAAAGCGTCCTTCAGCACGTCGCGAATCGTCTGGCCCGGCGTCAGCTTCGTATGCTGGTCCAAATAACCGTACCGCACCTTCGGTGTCCACTCCACCTTGCCGTTATCCTTCAGCTGTTTGCCCGTCAATATATTCATCAGCGTCGACTTTCCCGCGCCGTTCGCGCCGACCAGGCCCACATGCTCGCCTGCCAGCAGCCGGAACGAAACGTTCTTGAACAACGTCCGATCTCCAAAATTATGCGAAAGCTCCTCAACCGTTAATAAACTCATTTCTCCGGCTCCAATCCTTCTCGTGTGTTCGGGCGGACTTCGCCGCCGCACAACATTGTACCATATGTGCCGAAAAAATTCGTCCGTTTAGTTGAAAATTCGGCGAAAAACGGGCGCGAGCGAGCGGTCGAGCGACGCGCGCCAGGCCGGATGGTCCGTCGCCCAGCGGCCGCGCCACAGCAGGGTCCTCCATTCTCCGAAGGGAAGCAGCGGAACAAGCGCCGCGGGCCTGTGCGGGAACATCCGCAGCCAATCGTCCCTTCCCTTGAACGCCGCAACCTTGTTGGCCGCCCAAACATACGGCAATCCCGCGCTTTCCCTTTGTTCGGCAATATCCCGCCAACCGGCCAAACGGGCTTGGGTCCACTTGGAAGGCTCGGGATCGGCGGCCATCAGCAGCAGATCGCTTCCGGCAAGCCACGAGGCGGCAGCCGCGTGCATCCAGTGGGCGGACATATCGGCGATGACGATTGCCCGCTCCGCCGCTTGCCGGCCGCTCAGGCATTGTCCGAGTCCTTGCTTAACGGCGTCCGGCGTCAGCAGAACGCTGTCATTGCCGTCCGTTGCGGCGAGCGGCTTCTCTTCGGCAAGAGGATAGAGCGCCTGAATGAGCAAGTTGCGGTCGCGCCAGGCGGCAAATCGGCCGTCGAGCGGCTTGACGGGGGCCGGGCCTTTGCCCGCCTCGGACTGCCGGGCGAACGCCCGGTTTCCTCCGAGCAGAACGAACAGCTCCGGTTCAAGGAGCGGATGCTCCAGCAGCACGACCGGCGTCCCGGCGCGCTCCAGCAGTTTGGCCAGCGTAACGGACGCGAACGTGCCGCCCGCTCCCGGCGTGAATGAAGCGACCGCTATCACCGTCGCAGCTGCCGCGGGATTTCCCTGCCCGTTGGAAATGCGGCCTTCCGGCGGCACCGGTTTTCCGCGCTTGTTCTCCCCGGCACCGGCCTCTATTGCCGCCAAGGCAAGCAGCCGTTCGGCTTCCCCGGCCTCAGCGGGCCTGCGGGCGGGATCCCGCTGCAGCATGGAAGCGACCGCTTGCTTAAGTCCCGGCGGAAGCGCCGCGGGCAATCCGGCGGCCGGGTGATCGGCGGCCGCTGCGGCGGACGCAGGTTCGCCGCCGCTTAACAGATACCGAAGCAGCGCCCCCAATGCGTAAATATCGCTTCGCGGGTCGCTTTGGCCGGCCTCTCCCGCTTGCTCGGGGGCCGCGAATCCGGGCGTGCCGAGCAGCTGCGTGTCGGAATCGGCCCCGGCTCTGACAAGCCTCGCGATCCCGAAATCGATCAGGCGCACGAATCCGGTGCGATCGATCATCACGTTAGACGGCTTTAGGTCCCGGTGAACGACCGGCGGCGATTGCGCGTGCAAATAAGCGAGCGCGCCGCACAGCTGAACGCCGATATCGATCACCTCCCGAACCGGGAGCCGTCTGCCGCGGCGCTCGAAATAATCGGACAGATTTTCCCCTTCGGCGAAATCGGTCACCAGCATGGCCGGCTGATCCGGAACGGCGGGAATATAATCGATCAATTGGGGCAGCCGCGGGTGGTTTAAACGCATCAGCATCGCCGCCTCGGCTTCGGCGGCATGAAGGTCACCGGGCCGCAGCCTCAGCAGCTTGAGCGCCCGAGGCTTGCCGCCGAGCTTGCGGTCGGCCGCCCAGTATACGCTGCCCATTCCCCCTTGTCCGAGACGCCGGCCTATCTCATAGCGTCCTTCGATCAGCTGTCCCGGCACAAGGGCGTCGATCCGGTCCGGTTGCTTCTCATCTTCCGTCATTCGTCGATCATTCCTTTCGGTCTTGCGTCGGCAGGCGGACGGCGGGACCCCGCAAACAAAAAATCCCGGTCCGGCGCCCTCGCGCGCCGAACCGGGATGCTTTCCCGACCGCCTTCTGCCTATGCTCGTTTCGTCAAGTATAACGTAATTTCATCCCGATTGTGAAACAATTGTTTCGCCTTGCGCAGCTCGAACGCGCCCGCCAGCTTGTCCACGACGTCGCGGATCGTCTGCAGCGGCTTGCGGTGCATCAGCTTCACGGTGATGACCGCCGTCGCGCCCGGCTGCAGCGCATCGCGAAGCTCCATGATCAGCTTGACCATGAGCATCGGACTCCAGCTCATGTCGCATACGAGCAGATCGAACGTCCCCCGCTCGAAACGGACGTCTCCCGCGTTCTTTTTCAGGTAGGTGAGCTTCGGATGGTCCGTCAATGACGGATGCAGCTCGGCCGGATCGACGGCGGTTACGGCCAGTCCCCGCTCGAGCAGCAGCGATGTCCAGCCTCCCGGGGCGGCGCCGACGTCGAGCGCTTCACGAAAAGCCGATAAACGCAGGCCGAATGTCCGTTCCGCTTCGAGCAGCTTGAATTTGGCGCGGGAAATTTGGCCTTCCTCCCGCTGGAACCGCACCGCGCCGCCGGGCCAATCGGAAAGCATCTCCCGCGGCGTCCCCCAGCCGACCAGCAGTTCCCCGGCAGCGGCATACACCGACAAAATGACCTCCGGCTCCTGCATGGCGGGCTCGCCGCCGATCTCGGCCAGGACGGCGTCCAGCACCGCTTTCGTATCCGAGACGGAATAAGGGAACCGGGTGCCTTCCGAGCGGCGCACATGGACCGCCGTCCTTTTGCCGTCGAACGTGTAGCCCACGTAACGGATCGTATCGGAAAGGGCGCTCAGGTCATCCACGTTGCCCGCCACAGGCAGCGCGCGATCCGCCGGTTGAATGTGGCGAAGAAAAATCGGCTCCTTCCCGGAGATCGACTCCAGCACCTCGTGACGCTCCGACGGAATATCCGCGGCAAACACTTCCCCGGCGGCCAACTGCTGAAAGGCGGCTTCCGGGAACATCCGCCTCAGCTCCTCCATCGCCAGGTTCGCGAACCCGCGGTTGGCCGTGCATACCCAGCGCATCAGGAGCCCGCTCCCGTGGCCGCCACGCGAATCCAGGGACGCTCGTGAACCCAATCGACCTCAACCGGAAGCTCATAGGCGCCGCCCAGAATGCCGCCGGTCAACACGTCCCGCTTCGGACCGGCCGCCGCGATCCTGCCGTTGTGAACCAGCGCGACGTGGGTGAACAGCGGCACAATTTCCTCGATATGGTGCGTCACGTACAGAATCGTCATCCGGCCGCCGCCGAGACGGTTCAGCTCCGCAAGCAGCTTCTCCCGCTCATACAGGTCAAGGCCCGCGCACGGCTCGTCCATAATAAGCAGCTCCGGCTCCGCCATCAGCGCCCGGGCCAAGAGAACTTTTTTCCGCTCGCCCTGCGACAGGACGCCGAACGGCTGGTCGGCAAGCCCGCCGAGTCCCATATTGGCCAGCATACCGCGCGCCTTCGCGATTACGGCCGGATCAATCGCCTGATAGAACCGGAGAAACGCGTATTCGCCGGTTGCGACGATCTCCCACACCGGATCGGCGAGCGTCAGCTTTTCCACCATCGATTGGCTGATATAGCCGATTTTTTTGCGCACCTCGCGCACGTCGACTCTTCCGTACCGGTGGCCAAGCACGTCGACCGTGCCGGAAGTCGGAAACTGGTAGCCGGTAATCATTTCGAGCAGCGTCGTTTTGCCCGAGCCGTTCCGTCCCAGAATGACCCAATGCTCGCCTTGGCGGATATGCAGATCGATCCCCTGCAAAATATCGCGATCGTCCCGCCGCCAGGTAATGCCGTTTAATGCGATCACTATGAACCCCCCAGACCTGTGCGATGAATGAGCTTTCAGTCCTCCGCCTCTCGTCAGCCTTGATCAGCCTCGGCCAGGTCACGCAGCAGCGTATCCGGCATCGGGCCGTTGTACAGCTGCACATCGGCAGGCGCGTGCGCCATAAGAAGCGCATACATTTGCTGCCGTCCGGCCGGGCTCGATGTATGCAAATAAATGCGGCGGGGAAACCGGTTCGCCGCCACGATATGCCGGACCGCCTCGATGCCTGCCGGCTGGCCCCAGCCGAGATCGTAGTCCAGCGACAGCACATCGATTTCCTCCGAATCGACCAGCAGCTTGCATTCCTCCACCGTCGAAGCGAGGACGAAGCCGCGGGGACAAGGCCGGTAATCGTCCAAATAAACGTGAATCATCGGTTTCCCTCCTTATCGGCATCGGCCCATTCGGCCAACAGCCGAATTTGCTCCGCGTGCGAAGCGTTCGCCGTCTCCGGCGTCTCCAGCACCAGCGGCACGGCGCGGATTTCGGGAACGGAAAGCAGCCAGCGGAATCCGGCCTCGCCGATCTCCCCCTGCCCGACCGCGGCGTGCCGGTCACGTTTCAAGCCGCTGGCGTAAACGGAATCGTTGGCGTGGACGGCGGTCAATGCGTCGAAATAACCGAGCGACCTCGCTTTGGCGGCCCATTCCTCGCCGTTCGGGCCGTTCCAGACGCCGCTTGCGAACAGATGGCACGTATCGAGGCAAAACCCGATTTTATCCGGGTGGCGGCTGAGTGAACGGATATTGACGAGCTCCTCGAACGAGGTGCCCATAAACGCGTGATCGCCCGCCTGATTCTCGATCAGCAGCTTCGCCGCCCCTTCCCATTGCGACAGGACACGGTCCAGACACTGTATGATGTTCCGGTATCCTTGCAGCACGTCGCGGCCTTTGTAAATGCCGAAGTGCACGACGACGCCCAGCGATCCGCACGCATCGGCGATATCCAGATCGTTCTGCAGCGAAGCGGCGGTTCTTTCTCTTTGCGCCTCGTCCTCCGCGGCAAGATTGACCGGATAAGGCGAGTGCGCAATCGAAGCCAGGTCGTGCTCGCGGCAATAATCGGCGCAGCGCAGCGCATCCCGGCGGTCGAACGCTTTGACGCCGAGCGACCTCGGGTTTTTCGGAAAATATTGATAAGCGCCGCCGCCGAGCGACCGCGCATGCGCCGCCGCTTCGCGAAACCCCCGGCGGATGCTGACATGGCTGCCGATCCGCACCGGCCTCACTCCTCCCGCTGGCAATTCGGGCAATAAAAGATTTTGCGCGACGAAAGCTCTTCCTTGACGATCGGAGCGCCGCAGCGCAGGCAAGGCTCGCCGCCGCGATCGTAAACGAGGCAGTGCTCGTTGTAGCCGCCCGTCAACGTATCGCCTTCCACGAGAGGCATTTCCATATAACCGCCGAGCGCGGTTGCGCGGTTCAGCACCGTATGCATCGCGTCGTACAGCTTACGCCACGTTTCGTCGCTGATGGACGGGACAGAGGCCGTCGGCCGTACGCCGGCCTGGAACGCGATTTCATCCGCGTAGCAGTTTCCGATGCCGGCAATCACCGCCTGATCGACGAACGACGGCTTAAGCTTGCCGCGCTTCCCTGCGAATCTTGCGCGGAACGCCTTCGCGGTAAGCCGCTTATCGAAGGGCTCGGGTCCGAGCTTGGCAAGCCGGGCGATCGTTTCCTTGGCGCTGAGCAGATGCAAATAGCCGAGCCGCAGTCCCATAAAGTACAGATTTCCATGCGCAAAACGGATCGTGACCTGCACGCTCCGGTCCGGCGCCTCTTCATCGGTGCCGAACGCGAGCAAGCCGCCCAGCATCAGATGCAGCAGCAGCCTTTTCCCGTTATCCAAATGAAAAATCAGATGCTTGCCCCGGTGCTCGACGAACCATACCGTCTGTCCGGTTAATTCGGCCTCGAAACGGTCGGCCGGCACGTTGATCGATTTCTCTCTCGTCACTTCTGCGCCCGTTATCCGCGCGCCCGCGATTCGCTCGGCCAGCAAACCGCGGTAATTCTCCATTTCCGGCCATTCCGGCATGGGATCAACCTCTTTTCGCCTAAGCTGTCCATTCTATTTTCTAGCATGACCCGGGGCGCCGCCGTCCATTAACACAAGGGCGCCGCCTATATCTATCCGCCGGCGCCGCTCAATTCGGCCATTAAGGCGTGCAGGTCGCGGTGCGTGCGGTCGGGGGTGACGCCGGCGGCCAAGCGAAGCGTCTCGTAATTGGCGTCGTTCGTCAAGCCGGTCAGAACGAGCACCGTTTCGCAGCCGGCGCAGGCGCCGGCTGCAATGTCGGTCGCCAGATTGTCGCCGACCACGAGCGTCTCCGAGGCGCTGCGACCGAGCCGCTTGAGCGCAAAATCCATCAGAATGGCGGACGGCTTGCCGATGACGGTCGGCTCCGCGCCCGATGCGGCGCGCAGCATGGCTCCGATCGAGCCGGCTCCCGGTATGAGGCCGTGGTCGGAAGGAAGCAGCAAATCCGGATTCGTCATGACGAACCGGGCCCCCTCCAGTATCTGGCTCACCGCCCGCGCCGCCCGCGCGTAGGTGAACTGCCTGTCTATGCCTTGCAGCACGAAGTCCGCGTGCTCTTCAACCTCCCGCAAGCCGGCCCCCCTCACCGCTTCCAGCAAGCCCGCCTCGCCGATCACGAAAACGCGGGCGTCCGGCTTGGATCCGGCGATATAAGCGGCGGCGGCCTGCGCGCTGGTGCACACCTCCCCGGGCTCGGCCGGGATGCCCATTCCCTCGAGCCGGGCGGCGACCGCTTCCGGCGTGGCCGAGGAGTTGTTCGTCACGAACAAATACGGCCTTCCGAGCCGGCGAAGAAGCGCAATCAATCGATCGGCTCCGTCGATCATCCGGTCGCCGTGATAGAGGGTTCCGTCCAGATCGATCAGAAGCCCTTTCGGTTCAGTCATGGGAAGCTTCCTTCCTCTTTCGTCCGTATCGTTTACGCCAATTTATCCTTACCCAGTATTCGATCAATCCAGTATTCCGTCTTCAGGCCGTCTTCCAGGGAAGGAGCCAGCGAAGGGTACCTGTCTTCATCCGCAAGCCTGAGCAAAAAATGATGGAGCGCGCCGAAATGGGAGTCTACCGCGAAGCCCATCGTCGTCTTCTCATCCGGCAGCAGCGCAAGGGATGCAGGCGACGGCACCGCCGGCACGCTGCCCGCAAGCACATGCACCGCCGGCACGGCTTGCCGTTCCAGGTCGCAAACGATGCTGCCTTTGGAGCCGACAATTCGGATCTCGAACGCGTCCGCGCCGAAGGCGATGCGCGACACCTCCAGCATGCCCTTCACCCCGGATTCGGTCGTATAGCCGATGCACGCCCAATCGTCGACGTCGGTCTCCGTCCACCCTTGTCCGGCGGCGTCCTTCCGTCTCTTCACATATGTATTCGTCTGACCGCCGGCCGCCGCGAGCTCGCCGAACCAATGCCGGATCAGATCGAGCACATGCACGCCGAGATCGCTGATCGCGCCGCCTCCGGACATGCCGCTTTCCAGCCGCCAGCTGACCGGGCGTTCCGGATTCAAATATCCCGACCTCCGGTACGAAATATTGCACTGCAGCAGATCGCCGACGGTACCGGACTCGAGCAAGCCTTTAATGCGCATGACGGCCGGATGATAACGAAACGTGAAGGCCAGCTGCGTAATAAGCCGGGGATGCTCCGCGGCGTTCGAGACGAGCGCTTGCGAGCGTTCATAGGTGTCCGACAGCGGCTTCTCGCAGTATACGGCCGCTCCCGCCGACACCGCGGCGGCCACATCCTCCGGATGTCTGGCGTTCGGCGTGCATACGTCGAAGGCGTCGATGCCGCCCGCGGCTGCGGCTTCCTCAGGCGAGGCGACAACGGAGCGGAAGCCGATCGCTGCCGCCTGCTCCGCATGCTTGTCCGGCGACCGTGTGACGAGCGTATCCAATACCGGCACGACAGGCAGCCGTTTGATGACCGGCATCGCCCGCAGGGCCGTCATATGGGTTTTGGCTATGTTTCCGAAGCCGATTACGGCGAAACGGACTGTTTTCATATCGTTTTCCTCCCGGCTTTCTTCTTTAGACGCTCCGTCCGTTTGCGGATGGCATCCGCCGCGGCGCGCCTTTTGGGGTCGTTCCGGTACAGGCCTGTCCGCGCAAGGGCAAGCTCCATCGCGCGCTCCGCGTGGAGCAGCGCGGTTCCGTAATCTTTGGCCCGGTGCTCGTAATAAATCGCCAGCTCGATATGCGCCTCGCCCGAGGCGAACGGCGATCTTTCTGACGCACGGGCGGCCTTCTGCCACAATAGCACAGCCCGCTCCCAATTTCCACATTTCTTGTCGCGCGCGGCCAGCGGCATACACCACGATGCGTCGGGCTCCAGACCGGACAGCCGCTCGAACAGCGCTTCGGCCTCCGCGGCCTCCCCCATCCGCTCCAGCCACAAGCCGGTGCGAAGCAGCTCCTCCGGCTCCGTCGGATAAGGCAGCCGCGGGCCGCCCAGAGCGCCGCCGAGCAGCAGACCGAAGCGGATGGCGAGGCAAGCGAGCGCCAGCATATCGTCCTCGTTATGCCTGAACACGCCCTCCATTGGCTCGGGACGGCCGTCCGCCAAAAACTGAAAATAGATCGCCGGCGCCAGCGAGCCCGGCACATCGTCCTTCCGGTTGATGCCCAGCCGCTCCTCCTCGACATGGCTGAGCCGGCAGGAGGTGAGCGTGTTCCGCCAAATGCTCCGGGACGGATGCAGAAAATCGAGATGCAGCGGATCCGCCGCCATCCGTCCCATGCCGTTCATGATATACCGCCCGGCCAGCAGCGGCCAATCGAAGGCGCGGCCATTGTAAGTGACGAGATAAGGCCGTTCCCCAAGCTTCCCCAGCACATGCCGCAGCATCGCCCGCTCCTCGGCGGGATGGCGGATGAGCGCCTGCTCGATGACGAACCGGTCCCCATCCGCGTAGCCGAGGCCGGTCATGAACGGCACATTGCCCGTTCCGACGCCGAGGCCGGTCGTCTCCAGGTCGAGGAACAGCAATCGTTCGACAGCCGGTCGGTCAGCCTGCGCCGGATGAAAAGCCGACAGCGCGGGAGCGGCCTCGATCAGCTCCGCCAGTCTATGGTCGCCATGGCGGTGTTCCAGCCCGTACTCGATGCGGCGCAGCAGGAAATCGCCCCATTCGTTGCTGTGCGTCCGCACGTCCATGCCGGTCCAGCCGCACGCCGGCTCAGCGATCTCTTCCCCGTTCGAGCCGTGTGAATTGACGTCCGGCGCAGGCTCCTCCGGGCCGGGCCGCAACGCTTCCAACACGGCGTCATCAGCGACAGGCTGCGGCTCCGAAGACGGACGCCCGCGCAGCAGGTTCATCCGCTCGCGAATGCCGCTCATCGCGCGCCTCCCGTTTCCTCGAGCAGCTGCAGCGCTTGCGTCTTGCCGAGCAAGCCGACCTCATCGATCGGACCGACGCATGCCGGGCAGCCGCTCAGGCAGCCGCAGGAGCGGATCAGTTCCTTCGCGCGCCGCAGCAGCTCGTCATGCACCTCGTACAGCCGTTCGCTCAGGCCGATCCCGCCGGGATACCGATCGTAAAAATAAATCGTCGGCCGCTTCGTATGAATCGCCTTGACCTGCGGATAGACGCGAATGTCGAACGGGTCGCACATCAGATAGATCGGGGCGATATGAACGAGCACGTTGGCGATGCCGAGCAGCGCGTGCTGCATGTCGTTGGAACTGCGCCGCGCGGCCGCCTCCTCGCTGAAGGAGAACCAGTAGGCGCTCGAATGCAGCTCCTCCTCCGGCAGATGGATCGGGCCGGAGCCGATGTTCTCGTGCGTGCGGAGCCGGATTTTTTTGAAAATGGTCGCCTTTGCGCTCACCGTAACCTCGCCGTACTGCCGTACGATGTCGCCTTCGACGCGCTCCTTGTCCACATGCAGCACCTTCAGCTCGACCGCCAGATTGGCGTCGGTGAAGTAGTCGACGTCGACCTCGCGGACGTACGCCTTTTTCTCCGGGTAATCGAGCTTCTCGACCTGATACTGCACGCCTTCGTGGATGTAGATCGCCTCCTCGTGAAGGAGGGTCGGCGCGCTGAAGCGGTCGACCTCGCCGAGCACGCGGGCGCCTTCGGTCGTGTCGATGATGACGAAGTTCTCCTGCGCCGCGGAGCGAAGCGAGATGCCGTGGGCCGGAAAAGATTGCTCCATCCAGTACCACCTGTCCTTCACATGGTGCAGCACCTTCTCCTCGACCAGAAACTCCAGCATGTCGCGGAGCGGCTCTCCGCCGAACGTTTCGTTCCCCTCGAACGGCAGCTCGTAGGCCGCGCATTTGATATGATCGATCAGGATCAGCAGGTTGTCGGGATGAATCAGCGCCCGCTCCGGAGGCCGGGTAAAGAAAAAATCCGGATTCTGGATGATGTACTGGTCGAGCGGGTTGCTGCTGGCGACCATGAACGTCACCGAGCTTCCTTGCCGCCGGCCGGCGCGCCCCGACTGCTGCCAGGTGCTCGCTACGGTGCCGGGATAGCCGTTCAGGACACAGGCCTGCAGCTGGCCGATGTCGATGCCGAGCTCGAGTGCATTCGTGCTGACGACGCCGCGGATTTCGCCGCTGCGCAGCCTGCGTTCGATTTCGCGCCTCAGCTTCGGCAGGTAGCCGCCCCGGTAGCCGCGGATCGATTGGGTGCCGAGCTCCCGCTTCACCAGATCCTGCAAATAAGTAAGCAGCAGCTCGACTCGCACGCGGCTGCGGGCGAACACGATCGTCTGCACGCCCTGCTTCAGCAGCATGGAGGCGAGCCGCTGCGTTTCCAGCACGCTGCTGCGGCGGATGCCGAGCTGCCGGTTCACGACCGGCGGATTATAGAAGATGAAATGCTTCTCGCCCATCGGCGCGCCGTTGTCGTCGATTACCGTGACCGGTTCGCCGACGAGCCGCTGCGCATGCTCTCCCGGGTTGTCGATCGTGGCCGAGGCGCAGATGAACTGCGGGTTCGAGCCGTAGAACCGGCATATGCGCTTCAGCCGGCGGATGACGTTCGCCACATGGCTGCCGAATACGCCGCGATAGGCGTGCAGCTCGTCCAATACGATATATTTCACGTTCTCGAACAGCTTGACCCATTTGGTGTGATGCGGCAGAATCGCCGAATGCAGCATGTCCGGATTTGTGACGACGATATGCCCGGCGTTGCGGATCGCCTGCCGGACGGTCGGAGGCGTATCCCCGTCATACGTATGCGTCTTGATATCGACGCCCATAATGTCGGCCAATTGCTGCAGCTCGGCTACCTGGTCCTGCGCCAGCGCCTTGGTGGGAAACATATATAAAGCCCGGCCGCTGCCGTTCTCGAGCAGCGACTGCAGCACGGGCAGGTTATAGCACATCGTTTTGCCGGAAGCCGTCGGCGTGACGGCCACAATGTTCCGTCCTTCCCGCACGGCCCGGTAGGCGTCCCGCTGGTGCGTGAACAGCCGTTCGATCCCTCTGGAGCGAAGCGCTTCGGCCAGGCTCGGATGCAGATCGGCCGGCAAAGGCGCCGTCCGCGCCTCCCGCGGCGGAATCGTATGCCAGTGCGTCACGTTGGCCATGATCTCCGGCTGTTTCCGCAGCAGCTCCAGCCATTCTTCCAGGCTCGACGTTTTTCCCGTCCATCGGTTCATGTCCGTTCTCTCCCCGTTGCAAGTCTCCGATTTCCATCGTTACGTTCCATTGTACAGAATGCATGTTCGCCCTGCAATCCTATTTGAAGCAAATGCATAACACAAGCCGGCTCTCCGCATCCTATCAAGCGGAGCGCACCGCACTGCGCAGCCGCTCTCGCATGAGACCATACCCGATGAAAGGCGTGATCACCGTGGCCAAACCGGACGACCGTTCGGATAATGTCGAGCACTTGCAGGATGCGGTACAAAATACGATCGAGAACCTGAACGAAGCGGAGGATTATTTGAGCGAGCATGCCGACGAGATCGGTTCCACGGAACGGAGCCGGATCGAGGAGAAAAACGAAAACCGCCGCGAGAGCATCCGCGGCTTCCGTTCGGAAATCAAGGACGAGGCCCGCTACGATCATCAATCCTAATCGCTTCTTCGCCGCAAACGGACAAAGCAACCCCTGCAGCTCTGCGCGTGAGCGAGCACTGCGGGGTTGCTTTTTTTGCGGCCGGCCCTCTATCCTTCATGCTCATTAGGTTTCGGAATGCGCACCTCGAGCAGATCGTGAACGGCAAACGATTCCCGGAAGACAGCCTTCGCTTCTTCGGCAAGGCGCTGCAGGTCGTCATCGCGGTAGCGGGTGCTGAAATGCGTCAGCAGCAGCCGCTTGGCTCCGGCCTTCCGCGCCGTTTCCGCCGCCTGAACGGTCGTGCAATGACCGTATTCAAGCGCTTTCTCCTCCAGCTCGGCCGCGAACGTCGCCTCATGCACCACGACGTCCGCCCGCTTCGCCAGCCTCACCGCATTATCGCACGGCGACGTGTCGCCGAGTATGGTTATAACCCTTCCCTCGACAGGGGGGCCTACCACATCCTTCGAGCGAACGATCCGGCCGTCCGGGAGCGTGACGTCCTCCCCCGACTTCAGCTTGCCGGCGAGCGGCCCGTTCGGCACGCCGAAAGCCTGGAGCTTCGCCGCATCCAGCTTGCCGAAAGCCGCTTTTTCCTCGATCCGGAAACCGAAGCATGCGGTTCGATGCGCCATCTCAGCCGCGATGACCCGAATGCGCTCGTCCTCATAGACCATGCCTTCCCGCTCGATTTCGGCCAGGTGAAGCTCATACTCCAGCCGCGTCTCCGTGATCCGAAGGCTCGTCTCGATCCATTCGCGCAGCCCCGGCGGACCGTACAGCCAGACCGGCGAAGTGCCGCCCGCAAACGCCCGGCTGCTGAGCAGCCCGGGTAAACCGAATGTATGATCGCCGTGCAGGTGAGTAATGAATATGCGCTCTAGCTTGCTCAGCTTCACCGGTGTCCGCATCATCTGATGCTGGGTCCCTTCCCCGCAATCGAACAGCCAATAGCCGCCGCCGCATCCGGGCGGCAGACGCAGCGCGACCGACGTCACATTGCGTCCGGGCAGCGGCCGTCCCGCGCCCGTTCCCAAGAACGTGAGCTCCAAAGGTCCTCACCTCCGATGTGTAGCATCCGCCAATACCCGGCGGATTAAACGGATGAAAAACTCCGTTCCCATTTCGGAAACGGAGTCTTAACCATGGTTTAAGCCTTGTCCACGTTAAAATAATTGGCCTCCGGATGGGCGAAGACCATCGCCGATACCGATGCTTCCGGCTCCATCATGAACCCGTCCGTCAAATGAACCCCGATATCCTCGGGCTTCATCAAATCGAACAACGGCTCCTGATCTTCCAGATTCGGACACGCCGGGTAGCCGAACGATACGCGGATGCCCTGGTACCTGGCTCCGAGCCGCTGCTTCATCGTCATGTCGTGCGGATCCGGGAACCCCCAAACGTCGCGCATCATATGATGGACCCGTTCCGCCAAGCCTTCCGCCACCTCGAGCGCCACCGCCTGCAGCGCATGCGAGCGCAGATAGTCGCCGCGGTCCTTCATTTCGTTCGCGCGTTCGCGGACGCCTTGACCGGCGGTAACGACCAGGAATCCGACATAATCCATGACGCCGCTCTCGACCGGCTTCAAATAATCGGCAAGGCACAAGTACGGCTCGACCTGCTGGCGGGGGAAGGAAAACCGCTTAATCTCCTTGGCGTGATCGTTCGGATCGTAAATGACGATGTCGTTGCCGTCGCCTTGCGCCGGATAAAACCGGTACATCGCATGGGCATGGAGCGTGCCTTGAGCGGCCGCCTCCTGCAGCAGACCGTCGACCGTCTCCTTCAGCTGCACCGTCTTCGGATCGCCGGCGGCCAGCAGCTCTTCGACCTTGCCGCGCACGCCGAGATGATGACCCAGCAGCATTTGCATATTTACATAAGGGAGAATGTGTCCGAGCGGTATGTCGCGCAGCACGTGACGCTCCGTATCCGGCGGGATATACACCGCCGCATCGGTCGAAATATTGGAGCGGACCGCCCTCGTCAGCGTCGGAAGCGGCTTCGCCTCCTCTTCCTCATAGCCGGACGCCTTCAATACTTGCAGCTCTTCGAGCATGCGCGCGCGATGGTTCGGATCCATCAGCTTGTTCGCGATATCGAGACCGTCCATCGCGTCCTTCGCATAAAGAACCAATCCGTCGTACTCCGGACTGATGCGGGTTTTCGTGAATTTGCGGGTCAGCGCCGCGCCGCCCACAAGGATCGGGGCTTCGATTCCGGCGGTGCGCAAATCCTGCGCCGTCACGACCATTTGCTGGGCCGATTTGACGAGCAGGCCTGACAAGCCGATCGCATCCGCTTTTTCGTTGCGGTACGCTTCAATCAACTGCTCGGGCGGCACCTTGATGCCCAGGTTTATGATCTTATACCCGTTATTCGACAGGATGATCTCGACGAGGTTTTTGCCGATATCGTGCACGTCGCCTTTGACAGTCGCCAGAATGATTTTCCCTTTGACCGAGGACTCCGACTTCTCCATAAATTGCTCCAGATGCGCTACCGATGCTTTCATCACCTCCGCGCTTTGCAGCACCTCGGCCACGATCAGCTCGTTGCCGTTGAACAGCCGGCCGACCTCTTCCATGCCCGCCATGAGCGGCCCGTTAATGACCTCAAGCGGCGAGTATTTTGTCAGCGCCTCGTCGAGATCCGGGATCAGACCTTCCTTCGTTCCTTCCACGACGTAGGACGCAAGCCGCTCCTCCAGCGTCAGGTTCGATACCTTTTCCTTCTTGTCCACTTTCTTGTCACGGAAAGCGGCGACGAATTCGGCGAGCGTCTCGTCATTCGTATGGTAAATCAGGCGCTCGGCGAGCTGGCGCTCGTGCTCCGGTATGGAGGCGTATCGCTCAAGCTTCTCCGTGTTTACGATCGCGTAGTCAAGGCCGGCCTTCGTGCAGTGGTACAGGTACACGGAATTCAGCACCTCGCGGCCGGCATCGGGCAGACCGAACGATATGTTGCTGAGCCCGAGAATCGTTTTGCATTCCGGATATTTCTCCTTGATCATCCGGATGCCTTCGATCGTTTCCACAGCAGAGCCAATGTACTGCGGATCGCCGGAGCCGACCGGGAACATGTTCGGGTCGAAAATGATGTCGTGCGGCTTCAGCCCGTATTTGCCTGTGAGCAGCTCATACGCCCGCGTCGCGACCTCCATCTTCGCCTCGCGTGAAACGGCCTGTCCGCGCTCGTCGATCAGAATGCAGACGACGGCCGCGCCGTAGCGGTGGATGAGCGGAACGATATTCTCGAACTTCGTTTCGCCGTCCTCCAGATTGATCGAGTTGATGATCGCCTTGCCCTGCGAATATTTAAGTCCGAGCTCAATGATATGATCGTACGTGGAGTCGATCATGAGCGGCACCTTGACCTTGTTGACGACCAGCTTTAGAAAGTTCTCCATCGCGTACGCTTCGTCGATGTCCGTATCCTGCAGGTTGATGTCGATCACATGCGCCCCGTTCTTCACCTGCGCGCGCGCGATCTCCGACGCTTCCTCGAACTTCTCCTCCTTGATCAGCCGCTTGAATTTACGGGAACCGGAAATGTTCGTCCGCTCGCCGACCATGATCGGCCGGTTCTCAGGCTCGATATAGACGGTTTCAATGCCCGATACGGCAGGCGGATGGCTGCCCTCTTGAGGGCGCGGTGCATATTGCCGCAGCGTTTCGGCCAGCGCGCGAATGTGAGCGGGCGTCGTGCCGCAGCAGCCGCCGGCAATGTTGATCCAGCCCTGATCGGCGAAGCCGGCGATTTTGCGGGCAAGCGATTCCGGCGATTCGTGATATTGCCCGTTCTCGTCCGGCAGGCCGGCGTTCGGATAACAGCTGACCGCCGTGTGCGCGATCTGGGACAGCGTACGGATATGGTCGCGCATGAATTCCGGGCCGGTCGCGCAGTTCAACCCAACGGATATCGGATTCAGATGCTCCAGCGAAATGTAGAAGGACTCGATATTTTGTCCCGCCAGCGTCGTGCCCATCGGCTCGATCGTGCCGGAAATCATGATCGGAAGCTGTATGCCCAGCTCGTCCATCGCCTTGCGGACGCCGATGCTTCCCGCCTTGACGTTCAGCGTATCCTGCGACGTCTCGAGAAGCAGCGCGTCGACGCCGCCTTCAATGAGCGCCAGCGCCTGCTCATAGTAGCTCTCAACCAACTGGTCGAAAGTGACGCCGCCTGTGACGGACAGCGTTTTGGTCGTCGGCCCCAATGCGCCGGCTACGTAGCGGGGATTGTCCGGCGCCGAATACTTGTCGGCCGCCTCACGGGCCAGCTTCGCCGCCGCCAGGTTGATCTCCCGCGCTTTCTCGGGAATGTCGTATTCGGCAAGAACGACGCTCGTTGCGCCGAACGTGTTCGTCTCGACGATATCGGCGCCGGCCTCGAAGTAGAGCTCGTGTATTTTTCGTATAACGTCGGGGCGGGTCAGGACAAGCATTTCGTTGCAGCCGTCCAGCTCCTCCCCGCCGAAGTCGTCCGCGGTCAAATCCTCCTGCTGGAGCATCGTACCCATCGCGCCGTCCAGAATGAGGATGCGCTGTTTCAGTAAATCTTGCAAGCTCGGTTTCGTCATCATCAGGCACCTTTCCGCAAAAATCGTTAACCCTTAGTCTACCAGAATCGCGCGGCCCTGAAAAGCCGTGTTGAGCCGTGTTCGGTCGACAGTTCCACGGTTAATGTTTTATAATGGAATCGACCGATTTTATCTTATTGGAAAAGAGGGATTAACGTTGGCTGAAATCCGCATCCGCAATACGGACGAACGCATTTCCGGCGAAGAAAACGTGCGTGCTTTCCTGAACAGTCAAGAAGTGCTTTACGAACATTGGGACGCTTCCAAGCTGCCGCAAGAGCTTCAACATAAATTTGCGCTGTCCGACGACGAGAAAAACCAGATCCTCTCCACCTTCGATGAAGAAATTCGCGATCTGGCCGCCCGCCGCGGCTATCGGACGTGGGACATCGTCGCCCTGTCCGAAGCGACGCCGAACCTGGAGGAGCTGCTGAAAAAGTTCGAATCCGTGCACACGCACACCGAGGATGAAGTGCGCGCCATTACGGCCGGCCGCGGCATCTTCATTATCAAAGGCACGGAGGATGTCGGCTATTTCGACGTGGAGCTCGAAGCAGGTGACGTTATCTCCGTTCCCGAGCATAAGCCTCACTTCTTCACGCTGATGGAAAACCGCCAGATTGTGGCCGTCCGCCTGTTCATCGAAACCGAAGGCTGGATTGCCCATCCTTATGAGGATCCCGCATTCCAGAAAGCGTGACGATCATGTTTGTACCGGCGATGCAGAAAGCCCGTCCTCCGCGCCATGCGGAGAACGGGCTTTCTGTTTGAACCGCCGCTGCCTCTATTGCAGGATGTCCAGAAGCTCACCGAGATGCTTGATTTCATGCTTCGGCACGATTTCATCCGTGCGGGTCGCCCCATGGCGGTTGATCCATACCGAATCCATGCCGATCGTATTTGCGCCCAGGATGTCGGTCGTCAGTTTGTCGCCGACCATGACGGCGTCCTCCGGATCGATTCCCAGCATCGTGAGCGCATGACGGAAAATGTTCGCGGCCGGCTTGCCCTCGCCGAATTCGCCCGAGATGATGATATGATCGAAATACGGCGCCAGCTGCGGCACACCGGCCAGCTTCTCCCGCTGCAGATCCGGCGAACCGTTGGTGAGCAACAGCAGCTTGTAGTTGCCGCGCAGTTGATCCAGCACCTCGAACGTCTCTTCATACGTAATCGGCCGCGACCTGCGCTCCGCGGGAAAACGATCGGCAAGCTCGGCGCCCAGCGATTCGTCATCCACGCCGAGCGCACGCAGGCCGCGAATCCATGCCTGGCGCCGATACTCCGGAGCCAGCGCCTGCAGCTTGCGGAACTCGGCTTGCTCCCCTTCGCGGAATTTCGCCCAAAGTCCTTCAAACGGATTAATGCCGATCATTTTCGTGAACGGAAACGTTTCGTAAGACTCGTAAAGAGCCCTCGCTTCGCGTCTTACCGCCTCTTCCAGCTGTCCGACGTCAACCCCTGCGCGCTCCGATGCCACCCGGCAAGTCGCCTCGAACGCTTCTTTTATGCTGCGTTCATCCCACAGCAGGGTGTCGTCCAAATCAAACAGAACCGCTTTTTTCGCCATTCGTTGTATTCGCTCCCGTACTTATTTGGTTTTCTCTTGGAACGGTATGCCGTTGTCCTTTGCAAACGCCCGAAGGCGTTCAGCCATCTCATCGGTGGGATAGCGGTTCATCGTCCGCGAGAACACCCAATTTGCGCCTTTGGCCTGCTCCACGACCACATGGCCGGGCTGAACGGTGATCGACTTGATGTTCGGAACGAACAACAGCTTATCGCCGGTCATCCGGCGCGTTCCCAAATAATCCTTCGCCACGCTCAGATACGGACGCCTGAAAAAGAACAAAACGGCGAGCAGCAAATAAGCCGCGACCGTCACCCAGAACATCGCTGAATCCGTCGCTCTGACGGCATTCGGATCATTCGTCGGAATCGTCACCATATAGATGTAAACCGCCGTAAACAGCACCAGAAAGGACGGCAACAAAAAATTGCGGCCCAAATACCGGTCGATTCTGACGCCGGGAGCCGACAAATTCGGCTTCCCTTCTTTCTTGCGCTGCTTGTTGACGACAGCGGTATTGCGTCTTACTTTGCGTTCCCACGAGCGGGACATCGTCGTTCCTCCTTGTTGTGTCTATCCATCGGCAGCGGGTCACTTATATAGGCCGGCGGAATTTATCGATGAATCGAGTCGGATATTCGGACGGCAAGGCGCTGACTTCGTCGAGGCAGTTCCAAATCTCCTCGGGCATCGTCCATCCGGCGGCGCCGATATCGTCCTCGTACTGCTCCAAGGTGCTGGCGCCGAATATCGGCGCCGTAATACCGGGACGCTGGATGAGCCAGCGAAGAGCGACCTGCGCCGGCGTTTTGCCGAGCTCGCCGGCCGCCTTGCACACCTCGTCCAAGATAGCGAAATTTTTCTCGGTGGAGCGATTCGTCCAGGAGCTTTCTCCCGATTTGGACGTCAATCTGCCGGACCGCGGCTCTTCCCGGCCGTAACGGCCGGTCAGGAATCCGCTGCCGAGCGGCGCCCACGGAATGACGCCGACCTGCTCGCTAAGACATAATTCCATGATCTCCCGGTCCATCTCTCTGCTGACCAGGCTGTACTGCGGCTGAATCGAGATGAACCGGACAAAGCGGTTGAAATCGCTGTAAGCGAGCGATTTCATCAGCTGCCAAGCCAAATAGTTCGAGCACCCTATGTAACGGACCTTGCCGGACGACACCAAATCGTCAAGCGTGCGCAGCGTTTCTTCGATCGGCGTCGCTTGGTCCCAGACATGCATTTGGTACAGGTCGATATAATCGGTTTGCAGACGTCTTAAGCTCGCTTCCACCCCATCCAACATATGCTTGCGAGAGACGCCGACGCCGTTCGGATGCTTCGCTGTCGCGAAGCGTACCTTCGTCGCCAATACGACCTCCGATCGCCGGTCTTTAATAGCCTTGCCGACAATCTCTTCCGATCGGCCGTCGACATAGACATCCGCCGTATCGAGGAAATTGCCTCCCGCCTCCAAAAACCGGTGAATCATCGCAATCGAATCCTCTTCGCTCGTCGTATTGCCGAACGTCATCGTCCCCAGGCATAGCTCGGAAACGGCCAGCCCGCTTCTTCCCAACAACCGGTATTCCATGCATTCCCCTCCGTCTACGGATATAAAAAATAGAACGGAACGGCCGGGAAGGCCGCTCCGGACGTAAAAGCCAATCAGTGCTTCGTCGCATCCTCTTCTTCGTCGGCCCATTTGATATTGTCCAGCTGATCCTTGAAATTTTTCCGGAACTGGGCCAGGTATTGCTTTCGCAGCTCGTCCCTCTCGGCCAATTCCTCGTCGCTGAGCCCGACCGAGTTATGCTTCCGGGATAGCTCGTTGATCCTGTCCAGCAATTTACCCATATCCTGATTCCTCCTTCGATGTTCCCACCGGCCGACCGGCGCTGCTGCCCTCTCCTTACTTTGACATTATCGATAAGTCCTTGTCAAGGACGCCGCTCCCACGCCTGATCCAAATCCAAAGATAACGAAAAAGACCGCGGCGCCGGGGTTACACTCCGCTGCCTGCGGTCAATTTCATTGTTCGTGACTTATGCGGCCTGACTGCGATTTGACGTTCGAGCTCGCGGGATTCAGGATCGTTACCTACTTCGCGGGTACGATGAGTGACTGTCCTGGCTGCAATACACTGCCCGAGAGATTGTTTCGTTTCTTAATCATATATACCGTCTTGCGAACGTCCCCGCCTTCCGGCTTCACGCTTTGCGCGATATCCCATAACGTATCTCCCGAGGACACGACGATCGTTCTTTCTCCGTTCGCAGCGGTTTCCGCCCTCGTGCCCGAGGCTCCCGACTGCACGATGGCAAAGCCGGTGAAAATAATGAGGAAAAACAATGCCGCAGCCGTCAGGCGCGCGGTTAAGATCCGATCGCTCGGGCGGACATCATTCTTGCGGCCGGCGCGTCCGTTCGCAGCCGTTCCTTTATTATGACTGGTATGCATCGATATGTATGATAGAGATCCGATACCGTTTGCCATTGTCACAGCACCCCAAACATTTGTTCTCTTTCACTTGAATTCAATATATCACGAACATTTGTTTGCAGTCAACGTTTTTTTGGAACACTTGTTCCCTTTTTTAACGGCAAGCTCCAAAACACGGTGCGAACGGATGTTTTTGAGAACCTATGTTTGTACGAACTCGGGTTCTGTGCTATAATTTGTCACAACAATGATCGATGGAGTGATGATGGTGTCCAAAATTTCCAACCGCCAGCAAGCGATACTGGAGTTCATTAAGAATGAAGTCCGCGAGAAAGGTTACCCTCCCTCCGTCCGGGAAATCGGAGAAGCGGTCGGTCTCGCTTCCAGCTCCACCGTCCACGGCCATTTGGACCGGTTGGAGAAGAAAGGGCTAATCCGCCGCGATCCGACGAAGCCCCGCGCAATCGAAATATTGGATCAGGACGGAGAGAGCGACATTCATTTCCCGCTCGCCGTATCCAAGGTGCCCGTCGTCGGCAAAGTAACGGCCGGCGTCCCGATTACCGCAACCGAGAACATTGAAGAGTATTTCCCGCTGCCGGCCCATTTCGTCGGCGACAATCAGGTGTTCATGCTGAATGTCATCGGTGAAAGCATGATCGAGGCCGGCATCCATGACGGCGACTACGTTATCGTACGCCAGCAGCAGACGGCTATGAACGGCGAAATCGTCGTCGCCATGACGGAGGATGACGAAGCGACCGTCAAGACGTTTTACAAGGAAAAGGATCATATTCGCCTGCAGCCCGAAAATCCGACGATGGAGCCGATTCGGCTGAAGCATGTAACGATTCTGGGCAAAGTCATCGGCTTGTTCCGGGACATCCACTGATTTCGATCTCAGAAGCAGAGCAGCCGCATCACCTTCAAAAGTGATCAAAAAAGCCGTCCTCTTCCGCCAAGCAGGCAGAATAAGGACGGCTTTCGCATATACATCCGTAACGGACCGATTAATAAAGCGTCAAGTACTGATCCCGTTCCCATTGATGCACTTGAGTCCGGTACATATCCCACTCGATTTCCTTCAGCTCGTAGAAATGCGCCAGCGCGTGGTCGCCGAGCGCTTCGCAAATAACTTCATCGCGCAGCAGCTCCTCCAGCGACTCCTTCAGACTGGACGGCAAAATTGGAATACCCTCGTCCAGACGCTCTTCTTCGGTCATAACGTATATGTTGCGATCCGTCGGCGCAGGCAGCGGAAGCTTGTTCTTGATGCCGTCCAATCCGGCTTTCAGCATAACGGCGAGCGCCAGATAAGGGTTGGCCGCCGGGTCTGGATTGCGCACTTCGATCCGCGTGCTGAGTCCTCGGGAGGCCGGGATACGGATCATCGGGCTGCGGTTGCTCGCGGACCAGGCGACATAGACCGGCGCTTCATAGCCCGGTACGAGACGCTTGTAGGAGTTGACCGTCGGGTTCGTGATGGCCGCGAAACCGCGGGCATGGCGCAGGACGCCCGCCATATACTGGCGCGCCGTTTGACTGAGGCCCAGCTTGTCGCTCTCGTCGTAGAACGCGTTCTCTTTGCCACGGAACAGCGATTGATGCGCGTGCATACCCGAGCCGTTGACGCCGAACAGCGGCTTCGGCATGAACGTCGCATGCAGGCCGTGCTGGCGTGCGACCGTTTTTACGACGAGCTTGAACGTTTGAATTTGGTCGGCGGCCTTGACGGCGTCCGCATACTTGAAATCGATCTCGTGCTGGCCGGGAGCCACCTCGTGGTGGGAGGCCTCGATCTCAAAGCCCATTTCCTCGAGCGTGAGCACGATTTCGCGGCGGCAGTTCTCGCCGAGGTCCGTCGGAGCAAGGTCGAAATAACCGCCCTGGTCGTTCAGTTCCATCGTCGGATTGCCCTTCTCATCGGTTTTGAACAGGAAAAACTCCGGCTCCGGGCCGACGTTCATGGCGGTGAAGCCCAGCTCTTCGGCTTCCTTCAGGCAGCGCTTCAGAATGCCGCGCGGATCGCCGGCGAACGGCGTGCCGTCCGGCATGTACACGTCGCAAATCAAGCGGGCCACGCGATCCTCGGTCACCCATGGGAACACGACCCATGTATCCAAATCGGGATATAAGTACATATCGGATTCTTCGATCCGAACGTACCCTTCGATGGAAGATCCGTCGAACATCATTTTGTTGTCCAATGCCTTTTCAAGCTGGCTGAGCGGAATTTCCACGTTCTTGATCGTTCCGAGCAAATCGGTGAATTGCAGACGGATGAACCGGACGTTCTCTTCCTTGGCAATGCGCAAAATGTCTTCTTTCGTCAAACTCACGGGATCCTCTCCTTCTACGTGCGTTATTCTTACGTTATGGCTTATTGCTATAGAAACGGGACAACTGGCCTTGAATCATGGAGGCTTTGCCCGGTCTCTTGTCCAGCAGCTGCTGCTTAAGGAGGCGGTGCAATTGCATGTCGGACAGCTCTCGGCGCTTGCTTTCGGTTTGCTCGGTAATAACCGTCGCTTCCTCCGATTCCTTCGACACCGGGTGCATGACCTGCTTGATCCCGGCGATGTTGACGCCTTTCTCAATCAACGATTTGATCTCGAGCAGACGCTCGACATCGTTAAAGGAAAACAGCCGCTGGTTACCGGCCGTCCGCGCGGGCACGATGAGCTCGTGCTGCTCGTAATACCGGATTTGCCTAGCGGTCAAATCCGTCAGTTTCATGACGATTCCGATCGGGAACAGCGCCATATTCCTGCGTATTTCATCCCCCATGCCGCATCAACCTTCCAATTGTTGTGATATGGGTTTATTGTAGCTTCCCGACCTAAACATGTCAAGGTATGTTAGGTTTGATCACAATTATTCCCTTCTCAGCCATGCGGCTCAAGGCGGTCAATAAGCCATATTTGACATGCGAATAAGTGAGCCCGCCCTGCATATAGGCGATATAAGGCGCGCGGATAGGCGCGTCGGCCGAAAGCTCAAGGCTTCCCCCTTGAATGAAAGTGCCGGCGGCCATAATGACCGGATGCTCGTAGCCGGGCATGTCCCACGGCTCCGGCACGACATGCGCATCGACCGCCGCCGCCTGCTGAATGCCTTGGACGAACGCGATCAGATGCTCGGCGGACCCGAAGCGGACCGCCTGGATCAAATCCGTCCTCTGCTCGTCCCATTTCGGCTGCGACTCGAAGCCGAGAGCCTCGAACACAGCCGCCGCCAGAACGCTGCCCTTCAAGGCTTGTCCCACGAGATGAGGCGCAAGGAAAAGCCCTTGATACACGCCGCGAAGCGTGCCGAGCGTCGCTCCCACCTCACCTCCGATTCCCGGCGCGGTCAACCGGAAAGCCGCCTGCTCGACCAAATCCGCCCGGCCGCAAATATAGCCGCCGGTGGCCGCCAGGCCGCCGCCGGGATTTTTGATCAAGGAGCCCGCCATCAGGTCGGCGCCCGCTTCGGTCGGCTCCGTCTCCTCCGTAAATTCGCCGTAGCAGTTATCGACAAACACGATCGCATCGGGCTTGATCGCCTTGACCCGGCGCACCATCTCCCCGATCTCGCGCACGGTATACGACGCCCGCCAATCGTACCCTCTGGACCGCTGGATGCCGATCACCCGGGTGCGCCCGTTCACGGCGGCTTCCACACCCGCCCAGTCAACGCTCCCGTCTTCCGGCAACGCCACCTCGCCGTAACCGACGCCCCAATCCCGCAGCGACCCTCCGCCGTCTCCCGGTTTGCCGATCACCTTGTGCAGCGTATCGTAAGGCCTGCCCGTTATGTACAGCAGCTCGTCGCCCGGGCGCAATACGCCGAACAGCGCGCAGCCGATCGTATGCGTGCCCGATACGAAATGCGGACGCACCAGTGCCGCTTCCGCTCCGAAAACGTCCGCATACACCAGATCGAGCGTCTCGCGGCCCCGGTCGTTATAGCCGTAACCGGTCGAGCCGAAAAAATGAAAATCGCTGACGCGATGGCGCTGAAACGCTTGAATCACCTTCCAATGGTTGCGCTCCGCCATGCGGTCGAGCTCCCGGAATCGGCCTTGAAGCCGTTCCTCCGCCGACTCGGCCACCCTCAAGCATGCCTGCCAATGTATGTTATCCGCCAGTTGCCTCAAACCCTTCTCTCCCCTGTTGTAGTACCCGCCGACTCCCACCCTTAACCTGCCAATCGAATCAGCTAACCGCCCTGCCAGCCAAAGACCTATGCGGCCAAACGCAGCCCGCACGATATTATCGCTGTACGTATGGCTGCAGCTTATACCCGTTTAATTCGTATTCCTGTTTGTTCAACCGGACTGTAAGCCTCATCAAGCCGTCCTCTTCCCTTGCGTCCTGCCCAAGCACCTCGCCGCTGCGGTAAGCCAGCGCGATCAGATCGCCCCGGTCGGCCGGAATCGCGAACGTCAGCGTTTCTCCCGTCAGCTTCCGTTGCACGGCCTCGCGGATCAGCTGCAGATCCGGCTTCGAGTAAGCGCTCACGAACAGCGCGTCCCTCCCGCCCGCAAGCAGCTCGCTGCAATCCTCGGAGCACAGGTCCTTTTTGTTAAACACGGTCAACTGCGGTTTGTCTCCCGCGCCCAGCTGGGTCAGGATGTCCGCGACGACCGACATTTGCTCTGCGCGCATCGGCGACGAGCTGTCGACAACATGCAAAATGAGGTCGGCCTCGTTCACTTCCTCCAGCGTGGCGCGGAATGCGGCGACCAGGTCATGCGGCAGATTCTGGATGAATCCGACCGTATCGGTCAATACGACCTCCTTGCCGCCGGGCAGCACCCAGCTGCGCGAAGTCGGATCGAGCGTCGCAAATAATTGATTCTCGACGTACACATCCGTCTCGGTCAGCTCGCGCAGCAGCGTCGATTTCCCCGCGTTCGTGTAGCCGACAAGCGCCACCTGGATGACGCCGGATTTCTTCCGCCGCTCGCGGTGAAGCTTGCGGTGTCGCACAACCTCCTCCAGCTGCCTTTTCAGCTCGGAAATGCGGCCCCGGATATGACGACGGTCCGTCTCGAGCTTCGATTCGCCGGGGCCTCTCGTGCCGATGCCGCCGCCCAGCCGCGACAGGTTTTTGCCGTGCCCGGACAGCCGCGGCAGCAAGTAGCTGAGCTGGGCCAATTCGACCTGGATGATGCCCTCGCGCGTTTTGGCCCGGCCGGCGAAAATATCGAGAATCAACTGCGTCCGGTCGATGATTTTCAAATCCAGCGCTTCCTCCAGGTTTCGCACCTGCGCGCCCGACAGCTCCTGGTCGAAGATCGCGGTCGTCGCACTCAGCTCGGACGCGACGGCGCGCAACTCCTCCACCTTGCCTTTGCCGATGAACCATTTGGAGTCGGGCGTTTCCCGGTTTTGCGCCATCGTCGTCAGCACCTGAACGCCGGCCGTTTCGGCCAGGCTGACCAGTTCGGCCAGCGAATGCTCCGGATCGGCGGAGCCGCGCTTCGCCTCATCCGTCACAAGGCTGACGAGCACGGCCCTGTCCCGCATATCGTGATTCGTATCGTAAGTAGACGTCGCCATCTTTTGCAGCTCCTTATATCACGTATCCCACTTCAAATCCTCGGGCCGCAGAGCCATCAGCTCGTGCTTGCCGGGCGAACCGTTCGCATATTGATTAAGCAGCCGTACCGCCTGGTGGCGGATCGCCTTCTCGATCGCGTTCCGCACATAACGGGCATTGCTGAACGCGAAAAACGATTCGTTTTTCTCGGACGTCAAATGCTGCCTGAGCTTGAACAGCGACTGCGGCAGCAGCGTGTAATCGCGCTCCTTGACCATCAGTTCGGCGATGAGGATCAGCTGATCGACCGTATAGTCGGGAAAATCGATCTGGATCGGAAAACGGGACGGCAGCCCCGGGTTCGTCATCAGGAAGTTCTCGATTTCGTCCGGATAACCGGCCAGAATCAGCACGAACTGATTTTTATAATCCTCCATCGCCTTCACCAGCGTATCGATCGCTTCCTTGCCGAAGTCCTTCTCCCCGCCGCGCGCGAGACTGTAGGCCTCATCGACGAATAATACCCCGCCGATCGCTTTTTTAACCAAATCGCGCGTTTTCTGGGCCGTATGCCCGATATACTCGCCGACCAGATCCGCCCGTTCCACCTCGATCAGGTGGCCTTTATGCAGGACGCCCATCCGCTGAAAAAGCTTTGCCACGATACGCGCGATCGTCGTTTTGCCCGTGCCCGGATTGCCTTTGAACACCATATGGTAAACATGGGAGCCCCCGGCCAGTCCCGCGTCCGCCCGCAGCCGGGAAACCTTGAGCAGCGCATAAATTTCATACATGAGCGACTTGACGTTGTCGAGGCCGACCATCGAGTCGAGCTCCTTCTGGATGTCCGCGAAGGGATGGCCCTCGCTGTGCCTGGCCTTGGCGGCGTTGTCCGCTTCCGGGCCCGGTGCGGGCGCCGACTGCGCCTGGGCTTCGTTCCCGCGCAAAATTACGCTGATCTGTCTGGAAGGCCTCGTTGGGGCCGTTTCGTTCGTCAAGGCCGCACGTCCGTTCATGCGGGCATCACCTACCCTTATGAGAGTCGATCCGACACGGACACGCGCCTGCTTCCGCATCCGCCGCTTTATCCAATGTATGCGTGCGGCGCCCCCCATAGTAGCGGTTTGGTCCTACCGCCGGCGGACTTACAGCCCCATCTCCTTGTTATCCGGCAGCCGCGTCCCGAAACGGAGCAGCAGGCTGTCGAGCTTCCATTTCGTAAAAGCCATCACCTCGCGTCGCGATTGCTCCCGGACCGGCCGTGCCCGCGATTCCGCCATCGAAAATGCGGGCCGGTCATAGTTCAGATAACGGGCGATGTCGGCTGCGCGAGCGGTGTGAAACTCATGCGTGATAATGACGACGGATGCAATGCCTTCCCGCTTCATGATCGCTTTGCTGTTGAGCAGATTATCATAGGTGCTCTGCGCTTCGGGATCCAGCAGCATCCGGTCCTGCGGCACCCCTCTGGCAAGCAGATAATCGCGCATCCCTTCCGCTTCCGGAATGGTCGAGCCGTTGTAATCGTAGCCGCCGGTCAGAATGAAGGTGTCGAACTTGCCCTGCTTGTACAGCTTAAGCGCATGGTCGAGCCGTTCCCTTAGGACCGCGGTCGGTTCATTGCGCCACAGCGCCGCTCCCAGTACGATGCCGGCATCGTATTTGTCCTTCAGCGGCGCCGGTTGAAAAGCATATATGGTCCAGAGCAGATAGCCGATCCAGCCGACTCCGGCCAGGCCCAGAACGATAGCGGTGCGAAACGCAAAAGCAAACGGCCGGAAGCGTTTCTTCTTCCGCCGTTTGGCTTTGACCCGGGCCTTTGCTTGCATTCCCGTTCTCACGAAGGCTCCTTTCCGCTCACCCTCTCGGCAAGCGTCTTTCTGTGCTTCAAGCTAAGCGTAAAATAGCGGAATCGCCCGTTGCGGATCAACGACAGCAGGCGTCCCGCCGTCTTGCGGGCCATCTCGGCGTCCTTCGCGCTCACATCGCCCGAACGCAGCGCGTCCTCCAGTTCGTCTTCATCAAGCAAAAATACTTCGCCGGACGGCAGCACGACGATGTCGAGATAGAGGTCGTCGAACCACGGCACCTTCTGGTCGGTTAATCCCTGCGTCTTGCAAATATCGATGTACCACTGCACAACCTTGCCCTTGTCGTCGAACATCGTCGTGACGACGAAATGCTCGCCCTTCGGATAATGCTGCATCCACAGGAACCCCCGGTCCGCCAGACACAGCTTGCGGCCGTTGTATTCCTTCCACAGCGGTTCGCGAAGCTCATGGATCCGGTAAAATGTCACAAGCCCCTTGAAATCGTCACCGTCCATGGACAAGCAGGTGTAGCTTTTCCGAAGGATGCGTCTCCAATTGGCGCGATCCGAAAATTTTCGTTTCATAAGCTACGTACCTTTCCGTTGAATTGGAAAGTGCCCGCTTGCTTGCCGGGCCTTTCGGAACCCGTCTATCCAACCTGTTATGAAAAAAGCTTACCACATCTTTCGGGCCATCTCCAGTTAACGGAAAAAATAAACCGAGCCTGCGGTCAAAACCGTCTTCGAAAAAAAGAAACGGGGGCTCGGTCCCCCGTGTATACAGCCGTCAACGCGGCCCGCATCTTATGCCGGCTTCCCTTATCAAGGTTGCGGCGCCGCCGCGTCGTTGTCGGCGGCAGGCGTACTGCCGCCAGCCGGTGCGGGCTCGGGCTCCCCAGTCGTTCCGCCTGCCGCCGGCTCGGACGGCGCGGTGCCGCCTTCCGGCGGCGGCGTACCGTCTCCGGAAGGCGGTGCCGCGCCATCGTCGCCGGTACCGGTGCCGCCTTCCGGCGGAGCATTGCCCGTACCGCCCTCCAGCGGCAGGTTGCCGATGCCGTCATCCGGCAGCAAGGAGCCGTTGCCTCCGTTGCCTCCGTTGCCTCCGTTGCCGCCCTCGCCCGGCGGCAAGTCGGTTCCCTCATCCGGCGCATCGGCGCCATTGCCCGGCAGAACATTTCCCGGGTCTTCCGGCAGAACCGGTTCCGGCTCCGGCTCCGCAAGCGGCTCCGGAATCGTGATCGACTGCCGGCTCGAGGTATCGCCCTCGGCGCCCGATTGCTCGTTATAAGCTGCCACATAATACTCATAGGTCAAATTTGCCTGCACGGCACGGTCCAGAACCGATGTGTCCGCGGATTGGCTGATCAGCGAAAACTCGGATTCCGACGCTTCCTTGCGGTACAAATTGTAAACCAGCCCCTCGCCCGGCCGGCCGTTCCAGCTGATCTGAACGGCCAGTTCGGCTTCGTTCCAGGTTACGGAGAATCCTCCGACGGTCGGCGGCTTCTCAATCGCCTTCACCCCTTCGGGTCTTGTAAATTTACCGCCCGGAACACCTTCAAGCGCCTGCGACATGACCTTGCTGAACAAGGAGGCCGCCATGCCGCTGCCGTTCTTCAACACGTGCTCGCGATCGGTCTTGACATAACCCATCCAGACCGCCGCCGTCCATTCCGGTGTATATCCGGCGAACCAGACGTCCCGGTTGCCGCTCGAATTGAAATTCGGGATGCCGTGCTGGGTCGTGCCGGTTTTGCCCGCCACCTGGCGGCCGCCGATCGCAGCCCGGGTTCCCGTGCCGCCCTTCTGCACGACGGCTTGCATCAACTCGGTCAAATACCAGGCCGTCTCCGGCTCCATGAGCTGCTTGGCCCGAGGCTTCTCATATTCATACTTCACCGAGCCGTCCTTGCTCTCGATTCGTACGATCGCGTGAGGATCGACCGATTTGCCGCCGTTGGCAAACACACTGTAAGCCGTCGCCATTTGCATCGGCGTAACGCCGTTCGTTAAGCCGCCGAGGGCGATCGCCAGGTTGCGGTCTTCCTTTGCCAGCTGGAAGCCGAGCGTCTTGGCGAAGCCGAGCCCGCGTTGGATGCCGATTTCGTTCAACAACCATACGGCCGACGCGTTCCGCGATTCCTTGAGCGATTGCTCCATGGTGACCGGTCCGATAAACTTGACGCGGTTCGAATCGGTCGGACAGTAATCGCCGTAGCATTTCTTATCGTCCCGCAGGATCGACCAAGGGAACCAGTCCCCCGTCTCAAGCGCCGGACCGTACACCGTGATCGGCTTGAACGCGGAGCCCGGCTGGCGCGGCTCGAGCACCCGGTTGGTGCCTTTTTTCTCATATTCGCGCCCGCCGCCGATCGCCACGATCTCGCCGGTCCGATGGTCCATAATAATCATCGCGCCCTGCACGATCTGTTCGTCGACGCTCTTCTCGAAGTTGTCCGGATCCGCGAATTCCTTCTCGACCACTTTCTGCGCCTTTACATTCAGCGTCGTATAAATGTTGTAGCCGCCAAGCCGCAGCTCCTCCTCGGTCAAGCCGGTGACGCGCTCCGCCTCGTTCACGACGAAATCGACGAACGCCGGGTAGGCTTGGGTCGACGTCTTTTCCGTGGTCGTTTCAGGAGGCTCGTATTGCTCCGCCTCGGCTTTCGCTTCTTCGGCCTGGGCCGAAGTAATAAGCCCCTGCTCGAGCATCAGGTCAAGAACGACATCCATCCGCTCTCGGGATCGCTCCGGATTGCCGATCGGATTATAGCCGTTCGGCGCCTTCGGCATGCCGGCGAGCGTCGCCATCTCCCACAGCTTCAGCTGGTTTAAATCCTTTTTGCCGAAATACAGCTCGGACGCGGCCTGTACGCCGTACGCCCCTTTGCCGAAATAAATCCGGTTCAGGTACAGCTCCAATATTTCGTCTTTCGTCTTTTTGTTTTCCAGCGCCACCGCGATCGACGCCTCCGAAGCTTTGCGGAAAAACGTCTTGTCTTGGTTTAGGAACATGTTTTTGGCAAGCTGCTGCGTAATCGTGCTCCCGCCCTCAACGGCGCCGCGGGCCACGACGTCCTTCACGAGCGCCCTTCCGATCGCCCAGAAGTCTACGCCGGAGTGTTCGCGAAACCGTTTGTCCTCCGTCGCGATGAACGCTTCCTGCAGCAATTTCGGAATTTTCGGCAAGTCCACATATTCACGGTTCTCCGTTGCGAACAGCTTGGATACCTCGACGCCGTTCGCGTCATAGATGGCCGAAGTTTCGGCAAAATCGAAGGCTCCCTGGTTGGCCGCAAGAATCCGTTCGCCGTTCAGCACGATCAGCAAATACCCGATAATTCCGCTGATGACGGCCGTTGCCGCCGTGAAGAACAGGATGGCGCCGATCTTTTTACCGGACCGCTTGTGCTTTCCTTTATTTACGCGTTTTGCCGCGTCATTCGCGTTGCCGCTTGTTCGTCCAGCACGTTTCTCCGACACGTCAGACTCCCCTTCCCGTTTCTTTTTCTCTATCATGCCTATTTATACCCCGGATTGAAACGAAAAGAACAACCCGGGCCGGCGGCCGCCCGTCAAGAAAGCGGGAGGCAGCACGTGCAAGACGGGTTGCTCTGGCACACCGGTATACTTTTAAACGAAACCGCAGGGCAAAAGGTTTCAGTTGTCGCCGCTCGGCTCCTGCTGCATAAGCGATACGCTGCGCTGCGGGGTAAAGGTCGAAATGGCGTGTTTGTACACCATCTGCTGGCGGCCTTCGCTGTCAATCACGATCGTAAAGTTGTCGAATGCTTTGATTACGCCGCGGATCTGAAACCCGTTGGTCAAGTAGACCGTCACAGGAATGCTGTCCTTACGCAGCTGGTTGAGAAACGTATCTTGAATGTTGATCGATTTGTTCATTGGCCGTTACCCCCATCGAAAAAAGATTGATTACAAATATATTCAAGCTGGTTTTCAAACTTTCCTGCTAGTATATCATGAATTGCTTGAACGTTGCCCGAAAAATTTCTCTCATCCGTCACGTCGACCCACGTAATGCCGCGCATATGCCGAAACCAGGAAAGCTGCCGCTTCGCAAAATGGCGCGTGTCCCGCTTAAGCAGGCGAACCGCTTCCTCCAGCGTTCGCTCGCCCCGAATATACGGGACGATCTCCTTGTAGCCAAGTCCCCGCATTGATACGGCGTTCTCCGGCACGCCTCGCTCCAGCAGCCTGCGGACCTCGTCCGCAAGCCCTTCCTCGAGCATCAGATCGACACGCCTGTCCACCCGATCATACAGCTTTTGGCGGTCCATCGTCAAACCGACGAGACAGAGGTCATAGGGAGACGTCTTCGTCTGGCCGGCCAATTGCTCGGACATGGTCACACCGGTCAAGTGCGCGATCTCCAGCGCCCGGATGACGCGCCGCAGATCGTTGGGGTGCAGCCGCTCCGCGGACGCGGGGTCGACGAGCTTCAGTCTGGCGTGCAGCGCCTCCCCGCCGTGCGTCTCCGCGAAGCGCTGCTGCTCGGCCCGGAAAGCCTCGTCGGATCCGGTCTCGGCGAATTCATATTCGTAGCAGACCGACTCCACGTACAGCCCGGTGCCGCCGACGATGAACGGCAGCCTGCCCCGGGCCGTTATCTCGGCGATCAGCTCCCTGCAGCGCTCCTGGAATTCGGCGGCCGAGAACGGATGCTCCGGTTCGCAAATGTCGATCAGATGGTGGGGTATGCCTTCCCGCTCCTCTAACGGAAGCTTGGCGGTGCCCACGTCCATGCCTTTGTACACCTGCATGGAATCGCCGGAAATGATCTCCGCATTCCAGCGTTTGGCGATTTCAAGGCTGTAGGCCGTCTTGCCGACGGCGGTCGGGCCGATCAGCGCCGCCAAACGTGGCTTGCGGGACTTCACGACTTGATTGCCGCAATTGTCTTGTTCGTTCCCGTGCAGAGTCAAATCCGGATCACTCCATATGTGATTTTCGTCGTGTTTTTCGGCCGCGCCCGCTCGAAGCCGAGACGGTCGAACTCGCCGCTGTCCCGGTGCTCTTTGAGCACGACGGTTTTGCGGGCGACGCGCCTCGCGTGCGCGATCGCCTCGACTGTCAGCGGCTCGGCATTGGCTGCGGTTCGAAGCGGCTCCAAAGCGCTGGAGTCGTGCAGCGGGCGTCTGAACATCGGATCGAAATAGACGATGTCGGCGCTGCGCTCCGGCATGCAAGCAAGCGCATCAAGATGGTGAGTCCGCAGGAGGACGATGCGCCTGAGCGCTTCGTCGACGTCCGGCAGACCGGTATCGTACGTCTGCAGTCCGTCCTTGACTACGGCATGCAGCACCGCTTCGCTCTCCAGCGCGGTGACGGCGCCCCCGCCGCCTACCGCGTACGAGAACACGATCGCGTCGGAGGCGAGGCCCGCCGTGCAATCGAGCACGCTGTCGCCTGGCTCGCAGCCGCTTATCTCAATCATCGGGTCGCGCTCGCCGCCGCGAAGCCGCTTGACCCGGACGAACGCCATGCTGGGATGAAAATAGAGCGCCGGCTCGTCCCCGTCATAGAAACGAATGCCTTCCGGGCCGGCGACAAGAAGTTTGTCGTCGGCCTGCTTGCGGCGGATGCCGGCCAACGTCTCATTGCCCCTCCTGACGAAGCGGCCTCCCAGCTCGCCGGCCAATGCGGCCGCCTTGGCAATCTGCGCCTCCGTCGGCTTGCCCGAGGTCGTGACGATCATGACATCACCCGTTTGAACATTTTCTCCAATTGATAGGTGGATATATGAACGACGATCGGCCTTCCGTGCGGACACGTATACGGCTGCTCGCAGGCTGCGAGACGTCCTAACAGCGCCTCTCCCTCCTCGCGCGTCATCCGGTCGTTTGCCTTGATCGACGCCTTGCAGGAACACATGACCGCCGCCTTCTCGCGAAGCTTGGCGATGTCGACCGCCTTTTTCTCGGACAGGATCCATTCGGCCATCTCTTCGATGATCGCCTGCTCCTCGCCCTTCGGCAGCCATTCGGGATGGGCGCGGACGAGAAAGGCGTTCAAGCCGAACGGCTCCAGCTCGACGCCGGCCTCGGCGAAAGCCTGCAGCCGGCTGCGCGCGAGCTCCGCTTCGCCCGCCGTAAATTCCAGCGTCAGCGGAACGAGCAGCGGCTGCGTGTACGGCGCGGGCTCGCCGAATTTGCGCAAATAATATTCGTAGTTGATCCGCTCATGCGCGGCGTGCTGATCGACCAGATAAAGGCCGTTCTCATTCTGGGCGACGAAATACGTCCCGTGCAGCTGGCCGATCCAGGACAGCTCGGGGAAACGGCCTTTGTCGCCCGCTTCCGATTTCTCCGACGGCGCCAAAAGCTCGGCTTCGCCGGGAGCCGGCGGCCGTTCAGGCAAGGCTACCGTTTGCGCTTGTTCGGGATGCCCGGCCGCTTCAAGCGCGGCAGACGATTCCCGGATCGCCCAATCCGCCTGCAGCTTGCCAGGCGGGGCATACAGCTTCTCCGCGGCGTCCGGCGGCACGGCGGGCAGCGGCGGAACGCCCGCACGCTTGTCCCGGCCTTTGTCGAACGTGTCCGGGCCGCGGTGCAGCGGCTGCCTCTCAGCGGCGAATGTCCCGTTCGGCGCCTGGCCGCGCCCGCCATTCGAACGTTCATTCGCCGTAGGGGAAGGTGGCGGGAAATCCGGCTCCGGCCGGCGGAACGATATGCGCTCCTGCACCAAAACCGGTTTGGACCGCTGCTGCGGGGCGCCGGACGGAATATGAACGCATCCGCCGAGCGCCGCGCGGAGCGTCTCCTCGATGAACGACTTCAGCTCCGGCTCCTTGCTGAAGCGGACTTCCATTTTGGACGGGTGGACGTTCACGTCCACGAGGCCGGGATGCATGCCGATTTCCAGCACCGCCAGCGGATAACGGTTGATCGGAAGCAGCGTATGGAACGCCTGCAAAATCGCCTGGTTGATGACGAAGCTGCGTATGTATCGGCCGTTGACGATCGCGGTAATGCCGTTGCGGTTCGCCTTCGTCAGCTCCGGCTTCGAGACGAAGCCGAGCAGCTGATAATCCGGGTGGTCGCCGGATACCGGTATCATCCCTTTGGCGGTGTTCGTGCCGTATACGGCGGCGATCACCTGCAGACGGTCGCCGTTGCCGAGCGTCCTGAGCAGCGTGTTGCCGTTATGCTTCAACGTAAAAGCGATGCCCGGATGGGCGAGCGCAAGCCGGTTCATATAATCGGAAATATGGCCGAGCTCGGTCTGGATCGACTTCATGTACTTTAAACGGGCCGGCGTATTGTAAAACAAATCGCGCACCGTCATATCGGTGCCTTGCGGAGCGTTCGCGTTCTCGAAGGCGCGAACCGCGCCCCCTTCGATCACGAGCCGCTTGCCCAAGCCGCCGTCGCCCGCGGAGGAGACGCATTCAACCCTTGCCACCGCCGCGATGCTCGGCAGCGCCTCTCCGCGGAAGCCGAGGCTCGCGATACGGAACAAATCCCTGCTCGTCAGCAGCTTGCTCGTCGCATGCCGCTGAAATGCCGTTTCGAGATCCTCCGGCTCGATGCCGGAGCCGTCGTCGGTGACGCGGATCAGCGCCAGTCCGCCCTCCTCCACCTGGACGTCGATCGCCGAACTCCCGGCGTCGATCGCGTTTTCCACGAGCTCCTTCACGACCGAGGACGGCCGTTCGACGACTTCGCCGGCCGCGATCTGGTTCGCCAGCTGCTCGTCCAACACTTTGATTTTGCCCATGCTCGTCCCTCCCCGCCGCCTATTCCGACAGCTTCGCCTTCATATCGTAAATCCACTGCATCGCCTGCATCGGCGTCATATTCATTAAATCGACCTTCTTGAGCTGGTCCGCCAGCTGCTCCGCTTTGGCCGCCCGCTTCGATTTGGCCGGATCGGGAGCCGCTTCCTCAAACAGGGAAAGCTGCGTTACGCCCGGCGCTAAAGCGGATGAAGCCGATACTGCCGATACTGCCGATGGTGACGATAGAGACGATAGTGCCGATCGTATCGATTCGGCAGGCTCCGCCTCCAGCACCTGAACCGCCGCCGCGGTCTCGCGTACGGCGTCTGCGGCACGCGGGCGAGCCGGCGGCGAGAACGCGATTGCGGCGGCGTCCGCATGGAGCAGCTGATACGCGCGCCCGATGATCGAATCGGGCAAGCCCGCGAGCTGCGCGCAATAAATGCCGTAGCTTGTGCTGGCCGCTCCGGCGACAAGCTTGCGCAGAAACGTGACGTCGTCCCCGCTTTCCTCCACGGCCATGCAGCCGTTCTTCAAGCCGGTGAGCGACTCCTCCAGATGGGCAAGCTCGTGAAAATGCGTCGACACCAGCGCCTTGCAGCCGATTCGGTCGTGCACGAACTCGATGACCGCCTGCGCGATCGCCATCCCTTCGCCGGTCGACGTTCCTCGTCCGAGCTCGTCGATAATGACGAGGCTTTGCGCGGTCGCTTTTTCGGTCATGACCTGAATGTCCTTCATCTCGACCATGAACGTGCTCTGTCCGCCGATCAGGTCGTCGGCCGCGCCGATCCGGGTGAAAATCCGGTCCGTCAGCGGAATCTGCGCGCGCCTCGCCGGCACGAAGCAGCCGATCTGCGCAAGGATGCAGATAAGCGCGACCTGCCGCATGTAGGTGCTTTTGCCCGCCATATTCGGCCCCGTAATGAGCAGCATCGGGCTGTCCTTCGTCAATGCCGAGCCGTTCGCGATGAAAGGCGTTCCTTCCATGACCGCTTCGACGACCGGGTGCCGCCCTTCCTCGATCCTCAGGTCATAGCCGTCCGCTATGGCCGGCTTGCTGAACCGATGGTCCGCGCTGACCGTCGCCAGCGACTGATACGCGTCGACCGCCGCAACGACCTCCGCCAGCCGCTGCAGTCGGCGCAGGTGGGAGGCGATATGGTCGCGCAGCTCGATGAAGCGCCCGTATTCGAGATCGACCGTCTTCTCTTCCGCTTCGAGGATGAGCCTTTCCTTTTCCTTCAGCTCGGGCGTCGCGAATCGCTCCGCATTGGCCAAGGTCTGCTTGCGCTCGTAACGCCCTTCGGGCAGCATCGAGAGGTTTGCTTTCGACACTTCCAGATAGTAGCCGAACACTTTGTTGTAGCCGATCTTCAGCGACCGGATGCCGGTCGCCTCGCGTTCGCGGCGTTCCAGGTCGGCCAGCCATTTCTTGCCGTTCGTGCTTGCCTCGCGCAGCTGATCCAGATACTCGTCGTAGCCCGGACGAATCAGGCCGCCTTCGCGCACCGATACGGGCGGTTCGTCGACGAGCACCGTATCGATCAAGTCGGCCAGGTCGGCGCAATCGTCCAGGTTGCTCACGAGCGCCTGAAGCGTCCCGGAAGCAGAATCGGCGCACAGCCGGGCGAGCGCCGGCACTTGGCGCAGCGACGCCTTGAGCGCGTTGAGGTCGCGTCCGCCTGCGCTGCCGTAAGCGACGCGGCCGACAAGCCGCTCCAGATCGTAAATCTCTTTGAGCGAAGAGCGAAGCTCGTCACGCAGAATCAGGTCATGATACAGCTTGTCCACCGCATCCAACCTTTCTTCAATGGCCGGTTTGCTGAGCAGCGGCTTGTCGATCCACCGCTTGATAAGCCGCGCGCCCATCGACGTGCAGGTGCGGTCAAGCAGCCAGAGCAGCGAGCCTTTCTTGCTGCGTTCCTGCACCGTTTCGGTAAGCTCCAGGTTACGGCGCGTGAACTGGTCCAAAATCATATATTGGTTTGGCTCGTAAGTTCGGATCTGCGTCACATGGCCGAGCGAACGCTTCTGGGTATCCTCCAGGTATCCCGTCAGCAGGCTGACGGCTTTGCGCCTGACGGACGGCAATTGCGCCAGCTTCTCTTGCCCGAAGCGCTCGGCAAGGCGTTCTTCTTCAATCGGCTCACGCTCCGTATAGACGATCGGCCGTCCGGTCGAGCCGGTTCCCGCCCGGAGACGGTCCAGCAGCTGCACGTCGCCGACGATTTCGGCCGGAAGGTAAATGTTGATTTCGTCCAGCATCAGCTCAAACGACGACGAAAATGAGGTGACATACAGCTCGCCGGTCGATAGATCGCATACTGCGACGCCACAGAAGCCGTTCTCCTCCGTTACGGCGGCGATGAAGTTGTTTCCTTTGCCATCGAGCGACTTCGTCTCCATGACGGTGCCCGGGGTGACGACGCGCACGATTTCGCGGCGCACGACGCCTTTGGAGGCGGACGGGTCCTCCACCTGCTCGCAGATGGCGACCTTGTAGCCCTTTTCGATCAAGCGCGCTATGTAATTTTCCGCGGAATGATACGGCACGCCGCACATCGGCACACGGTCTGCCGTCCCGGCTTCGCGACCGGTCAGCGTTATATCAAGCTCGCGGGATGCGAGAATCGCATCTTCGAAAAACATTTCATAAAAATCGCCGAGCCGGAAGAACAGGAACGCATCCCTTGCCTCTTCCTTGATGGCGAGATATTGCTGCATCATCGGCGTATATGTGGTGGTCATGCCGCTCCTCCTAGGGGTTCGCCCGTATTCAACGTCTTTCGCCATTATACCAGAAATGGTCCGGCGCGTGGAGCGAACAGGCCGGGAGGGTTTCATCGTCTCTCGCTTATCGTCCGGTTTGCGTTCCGCAAAACACCTGCATCCGGAGTCGATTCGCCGGCATGAGCGGTTTCGGGCGGGACCATGCCGGATAAGACGTTGCGTTGCGCAACCGGCGGTCCGGACGCGCTGCAGCACGGTTGTTGCGGCTTACTGCGGCGCCCCGCCCGGACAAAACGCCGTTTCACATCATTACGGCACCGGAATGCCCCACTTCGGCCGAAAATCGGCGCTTTCGTCCCACGTTGCTCCAAGCCGGATCGCGGTGAAAAGCGGCTCGATCCATTGGCCGAGCGCGGCGTAGGACGGCAGCCGTCTTAATGAGTCATGCGTTTTTCCGCATGCCTCCCGCAGCAGCTCCCGATCCCCATCGTAATAAGCGCGCCGGTAACGCTCGTCGCAGGCGGGCAGCTCCGGTACGGTAAGGCGCCTGTAGTCGCGGGCCGACGCCAGCGCCAAGGCGAAGGCGGCGTTCGCGACCATCGGCGATACGAGCCAACTGGGCGGCGTCCGGTACTCGAATCCGCCGTGGGGCTGGCGGCGGAAATCGCCGAGCGCCCCATATCGGAGCCGTCTCCTGCGGCCGGCTGAATCCTCCGCCGCGGCGAGCGGCAGCGCGACTAGGCTGTCGAGCGTACGCAGCAGCCGCGCGTTCAATTCAACGCCGCTAAGATGGAGATGGCCGCCAAGCGCCACTCCCCGCACCGGCATGGCGCCGGCCAGCCAACGCAGCGGTTGTCCGACCGTCAAGCCGGCAGCCCGGTGGAGCAGCCTCCACAGGTTGCGCGACAGCTCGCCCGGATCCTCCGCGGGATCCGGACGCAGCTCGACGATCGGGCGAAGCAGCCGGGTACCCGCCCGCACCGTGTCCGTTCCCGCGGCGCCCGACGGCGGAAAAAACCGGTCGGCGGAAGCGATCATCCCGTCGGGACGGAGCAGCACGAACTCGGGGTCGGCTCCGATCAACAACGCCGTCTGCTTTCCGCCGCCCGCCGCCCGATTGCCTTTTCCGTCCCCGTGCCCTCCGTCTCCCACCGCTCGAATGCGGTCTCCGCTATCATCCGCTTCGCCGCGAACAGCCCGCCGCCATTCCGCGGCGAACGCCGCCATCGCCGCATTCCATAGTCGCGTTTCTTGCACAACGGGGGCTCGCATTCCTACAATGCGAATACTTCCTTCATCGTCGGCAGCCAAGCGCGCCGCCGCGTAGTCAAGTCCCAGCGCATATACGGCACGCACCGCCTCGCGCGACAGCTTCCGGTACAGCGGATGGGCTGCGCTCCAATCCGCAGGCACCCGGCCTTGCCCGGTTCGCCGGATCGCCAAAGCTTCGAGATGGAATACCGGCACCTCGAAAAAGCGCCAATTCGAACGCGAGCGCTCCTCCGCATCAACCGGCGCTCGCTTCGCCGCTTCACCTCCCGCCGCGGCAACCGCTTTAGCTCCGGCACCAGCTGCCTCATCGACGCCCGCACCGGCTGCCGCAGCGGCTTCAACGGCCCTGTCGGCAGCGTTCCGCCGTTGCGCCGCGTCTGCGGCTCCGCCCGCCCCCCCGCCGACAGCCGCCGGTCCGATGGGAACCGATCGGCCTGTGCTCCGCGATGTGGATGGATGGCCGCGAACGGACGCAAGCCCGGCGGGGAGGTCGAAGCCTCCCTCGTCCAAACCCGTCCGGAATCCGGCGCGCCCAAGCCGCAACGAGGCTTCCGCCCAATCGGACGGGCCTCCATGCGAGCCCCAGCCGCGAAGCACCCAGATGCCCCGCTGCTCCCACTCGGCCATGCGCTCGCCGGTACCCGGCGCGCTTTTTGCCTTTTCGCTTCGCCCGGACGTCGCTTCGCCCCGCAGCCCATCGCTCCGCTCCGCAGTCCCTCCACCGTCCGGCTTCGCGCCGCGTCCGGCCGCCGGCACGGCGTCCAGCACGACGTCGCCGTCCTCCGGCTCACCGTCCCTCCCTGCTACGGGCCAGTCAAGCAGAGCGGCCGCTTTCGCGATTGCCGATCGCTTCTCCCCGGTCGACGCGATCCATACGATTCCAGCCACGTTCACCCCCCCTTCGCTTACGCAGACCGAAACACACGTGCCATCTCGCGCCTATCCCTCGCCTATTTTGGCGTTTTCAACAAAAAAGAGGGCTTCCGCCCTCAAAACGCCGACCTTTGCCGCATACACTGATCCCAACAACTCACCCACAAAGTGACGTGAAGCTTTGAAGCAACACCGATTACTTTGCGGGGGTCCCGAGACCGGCCGATATGCGGCCCGAGGCTCCGGATTACAGCTCGTCGTCCAGCAAATCCGGATCAAGATCCTCGTAACCGCCGTCCGCAATCCCGTATTCGTAATCCTTGCCGTCGTCGTCGCAGCCTCCCTTGCATACCGCTACGCACACTTTCGTCTCGGCGATCATCTCGACGGCGAACTCGCGCTCGACGCGCACGAGGACGCCCGTTCCGCCGGAAGTGATGTTCGCCTCCACACAGTTCGGCTCCTGGGTGGCTTCCGCGGACACCTCTTCCGTGGAAGCCCTATGTTTGGGGTCAAGATAGGACAGCGGCACGCTGTCTACATACGAAACCGTTTCTTTTGCCACATCCGTTTCGGAGTTGCGGTTGTAAGAATACCAGATGTTGATATCGTAAGTACCGATCACCTCGATGCCGTCGCCCGACCGAACCGCTTCGTACTGGTGGTTGATGACCCATGCCCCCAGGATGCTCGACGGATGGTGAGGCGGCGTTACGGTATGGCTTACGGTGGAGAACTTACGACCTTTGCCGCAGACAGCTTTTGTAATAATCTCTCTGCACGAAAGCTGTTTATCTGCCAATGCCATGTATTTAACCTCCTCCATACAATCATTCATTTAAAGTGTATGCAGGACATTCGTCTAGGGTGACTGTTTCTTTT
Organism: uncultured Paenibacillus sp.; assembly: GCF_963515335.1. Classification (NCBI taxonomy): domain Bacteria; kingdom Bacillati; phylum Bacillota; class Bacilli; order Caryophanales; family Paenibacillaceae; genus Paenibacillus; species uncultured Paenibacillus sp. The sequence continues at coordinate 49,199 of NZ_CAUPYC010000016.1, forward strand.
ATTTTATTTCGGACGACTTACGGCTGTTGAAAGCTTTTTTTCTTCCATCTCTTGGCGATGGAGAGAAAGCGGTCGACCTCCCGGCAAAGCTGCAGCAGCGCAGCGCGCACTTCGAATTCCTCGCGCGTCTGCGGCAGCGGCATCGAACGAAAGCGCCGCTCCAGGGCCGCGAGCTCCCGCTCGGCAACGCCTGTGTATACGTCCGACTTGATATCTTCCGAGAGAATATCGAGCAGGTCGGCGATAAGCTCGCCTTGCGGCCTTTTTTCATAGACAAACGCGATGATCGCGGTCATCTGCCCGACCGTCTCGAATTGCCTTGCGCGCATATCGAAATACGTCCCCCAATAAGCCTGATACCGCCAAAACCGGTTTTCCCGGCTCAGCTCCGCCAGGCGGGCGCCTTCCTCGATCGCGCTCTCGGCGTCCAACAGCTGCTCCCCGTTCCAGACGCGGGACGGATCGCGCAGCGTGGCGGCCAACTCGCGGAAAATGTCCGTCAGCTTCTCCTCCGCTCTCCGCCGCAGCTCCTCCAGCCTGTGGTCCTCGCGCGGCATGTAGACGAGATTGACGACGGTCGCCCAGCCAAGGCCGGTCAGCAGCAGAAGCGCTTCGTTCAGGAACAAGGCTTCCGACACTTCACCCTCCGCGAACAGATGAAATACGACGACCGAGCTCGTCACGATTCCGTCCTTGAGCCCCAATCGCGACATAACCGGAAAGCCGATCAGGATAAATAAAGAAACCGCCCAGATATGAAACCCGAACACGAGAAAGATGACGGAAGCGAAAAAAAGGCCGAGCACCGCCGCCGCCAATCGGACGAGCGCGCTTTGCAGGCCTTTCATGCGCGTCACCTCGACGCCGATGACCGCAAGCAAGCCGGCCGACAGCGGAGACGCCAATTGAAAATAATAAGCGGTATAAATCGCAAGCAGAGCCGCCAAAGCGGTTTTAATGACGCGAATGCCCATCCGGGGAACCTCCAACGGCCGTTTTCTGTACTTTACCAGAAAGTCTACCGTTCCCGCCATCCGGACGTCAACCACGACTCTAGCGCCGACACGAGCCGGTACATCGCCGCCGCGACGACGGCGATCACCATGAGGCTGGACAGCACCAGCGTGAAATTGAACACCTGAAAGCCGTAAATGATCAAGTAACCGAGTCCCCGCTTTGCCGTCAGAAATTCGCCGACGATCACGCCGATCCACGCAAGCCCGACGTTCACCTTCAAAGCCGATACGATCGCCGGAAAAGAGGCGGGCAGAATCGCGAACCGGAATACCTGGGCGCGCGTGCCGCCGAACAGGCGGACGACCTTGACGTAATTGGCGTCGATTTCGCGGAACCGGTTGTAGATCACGAGCGTCGTGATGATGACGGTGACCGACAGCGCCGTCGCGACGATCGAAAGGTAGCCGGGGCCGAGGCCGACGATAAGAATCGGTCCGAGCGCCACCTTGGGCATGCTGTTCAGCACGACCATGTAAGGATCAAGCACGCGCGACAAAAAAGGAACCCGCCACAGCAGCGCGGCCAGCCCCGCCCCCAGCAGCGTGCCGAGCACAAAGCCGGACACCGTTTCGGTCACGGTCGTCAGCAGATGGGGCCAGAGCGTGCCGTCCGCCGCCGTCGTCCCCAAATACGTGAAAATTTTGCTCGGATAGCTGAACAGCAGCGGGTCGATCCACCCGTTGCGCCCCGCCGCTTCCCAGAGAACGAGCATACCCGCGAGCAAGAGCAGCTGCACCAGCCGTACGGCCGCCGTCGTTCGTCTTGCCCGCCGCGCATATTCCGCTTCAAGCGCCTTAAGCCAACCCGGCTGCCCCGCGCCGGCCACCCGGGCCGCAGCCGAAGCGATCCGCGCAGCCTCCCTGTCATTGCCGCGATCCTTCTCCATCGCCAACATCCCCGCCTCCTTCCGAGCCGCTCAAACCGTTCCCTTTCCAAAGCCGCTCGAACAGCGCATGGAACCCTTCCGCCTTGCGTGCTTCCGTTGGCTTCAACCGCCGGATTTCAGCAGGCACGTCGACGACGTCGGCGATCCTTCCCGGATCGGCGGCGAGCACGACGACCCGCTCGCTCATCGCCGCCGCCTCGGCTAAATCATGCGTGACCAGAACCGCCGTCTTGCCGAGTCTGCGAAGCGTCTCCCAGACGAGATCCTCAAGCTGCAGCTTGATCGTCATATCCAGCGCGGAGAACGGCTCGTCGAGCAGCAGCACGTCGGGCCCGGCGACGAGCGTGCGCGCCAGCGCGGCGCGCTGCCGCATGCCGCCCGACAATTCGTGCGGGTAACGGCCGCCCGAGTCCGGCAGGCCGAGCTCGGCGAGCAATCCGTCCGCCGCAGCGGCGGCTTCTGCGCTTCGTTTGCCCGCAATGTCGAAGCCGACGAGCACATTGTCCCGGATCGTGCGCCACGGAAACAAATAATCCTGCTGCAGCATATAGCCGATCTTTGCGGAAGGTCCCGTTACAGGCTTCCCGGACAACAGCACCCGTCCCCTTGAAGGCGGAAAGAGCCCGGCAAGCAGGTTGAGAACGGTCGTTTTGCCGCACCCGCTCGGTCCGACCAGGGTGACGAATTCGCCCGCTCCTATCGCCAGGTTAAAGCCTTCCACAGCCAGGCGGGCGCCGTGCGCGCCGACGTAGGCGTGTGAAACGCCCGTCAGCTCGAGCATCACGTTGCGCGCGCCGTTCCGATGCTTCGATTGCATGGGCTCTTTCTCCTTTCCGCAGTCCTGCGCCGACCGGCTCCGGTTCTACCGCTTCATCGCCTGCTCCGCGAAGCTGTTGTCGACGATCGCCTCGTGCGGCGTCCTTTCGCTCAGCTCGCCGGCGGACGCCATGACGTCAAGCAGGTTGTTCCATTCCTGCTCGTCGATAACCGGGTCGGCCGCGTACGACTGCTGATCCTTGTATCTTTTTATGACGCTGACGACCAGCTCGCGTTCGGTATCCTCGAAGTAAGGCAGCACCGCGTCCGCGATCGTCTCGGGCGGCTGCTCGGCGATCCATTTCTGGGCCTTGTAGAGCGCGTTTGTAAACTTCCGGATCGTATCCTTGTTGCCGTCTATAAAGCTCCGCTTAGCCATGAAAACCGTATAGGGCAGACGTCCGCTCTCGACGCCGAACGAAGCGACCACAAATCCTTTGCCTTCTTTCTCGAAAATCGACGCCTGCGGCTCGAACAACTGCACGTACTCGCCCGTTCCCGACGCGAACGCCGCCGGAATGTTGGCGAAGTCGACGTTCTGGATCAGCTCCAGATCGCCCTGCGGATCGATGCCGCGCTTCTTAAGGGCGAACTCGCCGGCCATCTGCGGCATGCCGCCTTTGCGTTGCCCGAGGAACGTGCTGCCCTTCAGCTGGTTCCAATCGAATTTCGCCGGCTTATCGCGCGCGACGAGAAAGGTACCGTCCGTCTGGGTCAGCTGCGCAAAATTGATGACCGGGTCATCCGAGCCCTGCTGGTACACATAAATGGACGTTTCCGATCCGACCAGCGCGATGTCGATGCCGCCGGAGAGCAGCGCGGTCATCGTTTTATCGCCGCCGAAGGTAGTCTGCAGTTCGACGTCGAGCCCTTCCTCCGCGAAAAATCCCTGGCTGAGCGCCGCATATTCCGGCGCATAGAACAGCGAGCGGGTTACTTCGCCCACCCTGACCTTCACCTTGCCTTCCTCTTTCCCTTGCCCGCACCCGGCCGCAAGCGAAGCGAGCATTCCCGCAAACAGCACCAGCGCCATGGCTTTGCGCCACCGCATCCGAACCACCTACCTAAACGTTTGGTACGATAGCCTATGCAGCCGGACGCCCGGCGGTGCTTTCAGCACAGAAAGCCGACTTGCGGCGCCCGTGGGCTCCGCAAATCGGCTTCCTGCAGATTCATTCTACAATTTATAGATATCCATGTATTTCGTTTCGAGGTACGCTACGAGATAGGAAGGATCCAACGGCTTGCCCGTTACGCGCCTGACGATCTCCGACGGCGTCTCCAGCTTGCCGTACCGGTAAATCCGGTCGGTCAGCCATTCCTTAGTAGGCAGCAGCTTGCCACGCCCGACCTCCGACCAGATCTCCGGCCGTTCCTTCTCCAGCGTATCGGCGAACTGCGCCGCGTACATGTTGCCGAGCGAGTAGGAAGGGAAATAACCGAACGCGCCTCCCGACCAGTGGACGTCCTGCAGCACGCCTTCCTTATCGCTGGGCGGGGTGATGCCGAGGTAGTCCTTATACTTCTCGTTCCACAGCGCGGGCAGATCCGCCGCTTTCGCGCCTTCGTTGAAAATCGCCTTCTCCATCTCATAACGGATGATGATGTGCAGGTTGTAGGTCAGCTCGTCGGCCTCGATCCGGATCAGCGACGGTTCTACCGTGTTGATCGCCCGGTAGAAATCCTCCGCGTCGACGTCCAGCTGTCCAGGAAACAGCTTGCGCAGCTCGCCGAAATATCGCTGCCAGAACGGACGGCTGCGGCCGATCACATTTTCCCAGAACCGGGATTGCGATTCGTGAATGCCCATCGAGGTGCCCGTGCACAGCGTCGTGCCGATCAGCTCCGGCATGATGTTCTGCTCGTAGAGCGCGTGCCCGCCTTCATGGATCGTGCCGAACAAGGCGCTGGTCACGTCGTTCGGCAGGTATCGCGTCGTGATCCGCACGTCGCCCGGGCTGAGGCCGGTCGCGAACGGATGCACGCTCTCGTCCAGCCGGCCGGCGCTGAAATCGTAGCCCATCTGCCCGAGAATGAACAGGCTGAATTTTTTCTGTGCGTCTTTATCATAGGTTTGCCCGAGGAACGAGCGGTCCGGCTGATGCGGCGAAGCGGCGATGGCGGCGGCGAGCGGCACCAGCTTCTCGCGCAGGCCGCCGAACAAGCGATCGAGCTCCGCGGTCGTCATGTCCGGCTCGTACATATCCAGCAGCGTATCGTAGCGGGTAGCCCTGGCTCCCCACAGGTCGATGAACCGGTTCGTGTAATCGATGATTTTTTCCAGGTAAGGCTGAAAGCCCGCGTAATCGTCGTTCTCCTTGGCTTCCTCCCAGAACGATTCGGCCTGCGAAGTGAGCACGACGTATTCCTGATACAGCTTCGGCGGGATTTTCTTGTTGCGGTCGTAGTCCTTTTTCGTTTCTTCCACCAGCCTGCGGTCGATGTCTCCAAGCCGCTCCTTCGTCCCGGCCGCGCCTAATGCGTCCAGCAGCTCGCCCATCTCGGCCGAGGTCGCCAGCTTGAACGACTCCGCCGACAGCACGCCGATCGCCTCGGAACGCTGCTCCACCCCTTTTTTGGGCGCTCCGGTCCGCAAATCCCAGTACAAAACGCCAAGCGCTTCTTCATAGCTTTTGATCTGTTTGATCCGGTCCCGGAACGTCTGCAGCGTCCCGTTCGCGCCGTTCTCCATCGAAAGCCCACCTTTCGCTTATGTACTCCACTTGATCATACTTTTTGCGCGTCGTATAATCAAATCTAATCCAAATCGCCAGGCGATCGAAAGGAGTTGCACCATGAAAATCACATTTTCGCCGGCGGCGTCCGAACGTCTATCGTCCGAGCTGCCCGGAGAATCCGCCCGCTTGAAGCTGCTTTACGATACGGACGGCTGCGGCTGCGTCATGAACGGCGTGCCGACGCTGCTGCGGATCGACCGGCCCGAGGAAGGCGATGTGAAGGCGGCCGGCGGACCTTTTGAAGTATGGTATGAGAAGCGATACGAAGTCTTTTTTGAAGACGAGCTGAAGGTGGACTGCCGGCCCGGGACTCCCTCCTTCATTTTGCGGAGCGACAACCAGACCTACACCACCCACCTTCGTCTTCTTAAATAGAGCCAGGCAAGCCAATAAAGAGAGCGTATAGGAGGTAATAATAGAATGAACAACATTGAGAGCATACTGTCGTTCAACAAGAAGTTTGTCGAAGACAAAGAATACGAGGCCTATCTGACTGATAGATTTCCCGACAAGCGGATGGTCATCGTAACCTGCATGGACACGCGTCTAACGGAGCTTCTGCCGAAGGCGATGAACCTGCGCAACGGGGACGTCAAGATTATCAAGAACGCCGGCGCAATCGTCACGCAGCCGTTCGGCAACATCATGCGCAGCATTCTGATTGCCCTCTACGAACTGAATGCGGCCGAGGTGCTCATCATCGGACATCATAAATGCGGCATGACCGGACTCAACCCCGATATCGTTCTCTCCCATATGACGGAGCGCGGCATCGAAGACAGCACGATCGAAACGCTGACGAACGCGGGCTTCAACCTTCACCGCTGGCTGACCGGCTTCGACAGCGTGCGCGAGAGCGTCGAGAACAGCGTGCGCATCGTCCACAATCATCCGCTGCTGCCGCCCGGAACGCCGGTGCATGGTATGATCGTCGATCCCGAGACCGGCGCGCTTGAGCTGGTAGTGGACGGTTACACCGGCGCAACGGATGCCGTGTCTCAGCCGTGAGCAAAAAGGACTTGAAGGCGCAGGCGATGCGCCGTCAAGTCCTTTTCTTTCTCGATGCGGCCGCCTCCGCCCTTGCTTCAATGACGTCGGAACGGTCGCGCAGCGTATGCCTGTCGATCAACCGTCGATCCCCCATCGGGCTCGGCGTTCCCCATTTCAAGCCTCTCCGCTTGCTCTCCTCCATACAGCATTGCAGGAGCGCATGATCGGCAAAAGGCAGATCAAACTCGCGGTACGGCGCCGATTCCGGATGCGCGTCCAGCTCCGCTATTCGCCCGTCGACGACGCGCAGCAGCGCTTCCCCGTCCAGGCCGAGCCGGCCGAGCGCGTCCCGCTTCAATCTGCCGGCAGCCTGGCCGAACATTTTGCGCGCGCCGCTCCGGTTGCCGCGTCGATGGTGATAGGAAGCCACCGCGATCTGGATCAGGCCGACCCATACGTCCCGGTCCGGCTCGGACGGCGGCAGCTTCTTCCAATATTCCTCAAGCAGCTCGTGGCACTCGAAAAAATCTCTCGTCGCGTGAAATTGTATCAGATAATCCCGGTAAGCTTCAGGATAATCGCGCATAACCCCGCACACTCCTTATTCGGCTGCCGGCTTGCGGCGACCGGCCGAAACCCGCACTCGGCTGTATCGGATAAAAACTGAAACCAATGTCTATATTAGACGTAATTATAGTTGAAGGCAAAGAATCTATCCATTCACCAGGAGGAGAATTGACGAAATGAAGAAATTGATGTTGTTGGTCATGGCTTTTACCGTATTTTTTGCATTCTCGATGCCGGATACATCCGACGCTAGACGCGGGGGCTTCAAATCTCCCAGGAAAAGCTACACGCAAACGCCTTCCAAACCGGCCGACAACGTGCAGAAGTCGCAGCCGAATAAACAGGGCGCCACAGCAGGCACGACGGCGCAGAACCGCGGCTTTTTCAGCGGCGGCAGCTTGGTGAAAGGCCTGATGATCGGCGGCTTGGCCGGCCTTCTGTTCGGCGGCATGTTTGCCAATATGGGCGGGTTCGGAGATTTTCTCGGCTTGCTGGTCAATGTGCTCGCGATCTATTTCATTATCGTCGCGATCCGCTCGGCCATCCGCTACTTCCGCGAGAAACGCAGACTGGATAATCAGCGGAGACCGTACTAAGCATGCGGATTTATATGGATGAAGTCATCAATGCCGTCTGCCTCCACATGGCCGACCGGAAGGGCGTCCAGCCGACCGAGGTCGAAGTGGAGCTGGCATGGGACGAGGAATACGGCTATACCGCCGAGGTTTGGGTGCAAGGCAGAAGCCAGTTTCTGATCGAGGCGAATTTGCTTGAAGCGATCGAGCAATATGTGCTGCGCCAATACGGCATGCGCGCCTTCCGCTCGCAAATTACGCTCGGCTTGGATGATGAAATCTGGGCTGACATCGCCGTTTAATTGAACAGGCAAAAGGCTGCCGGACAAGTCCAATGACTTGGCGGCAGCTTTTTTGTTTCGAATTTTATAATTGCCGCCGCTCCAAGCCGGAAAAATCCGCTTCATTCCCGAAGATTCTGTGAACATACTGTGCAACCTCTTCCACTCTTTTGCGTCTAATGATTTGGGAGAGGAGTGGATAACGCATTTATGAACAACAGGATCAAGCTTGGATTGGCGATGCTGCTTACCGTCCAGGCAACCCTCACGGCCGGGATCGCGTCCGCGGCGCCGGATGCCGCGCGCATGACGCAGTTTCGGGTGTATCAGAACGACAAGGCCTTGCGGGAATTTGCGACCGAGTCGCAGGCCGTCGCCTATGCGAAAAGCTTTCGTTACAGCCGCGTCGAGAAAATAGCCGGCCGCGAATGGACTTGGGACAATTTTCCCCGCTATGAGGTGTATCAGAACGGCGTCACGACGGACAACTGGCAATTCCGGACGTATGCGGAAGCGCTTCGCGTCGCCAAGACGATGACGAACGTACATATCCGCGATTTGGAGCAGCCGGGTTGGGCGTACAGCCGCTATGCCCGCTACCGGGTCTATCAGGGAGACAAGACGCTTCCGAACTGGAGCTTCCTTACGATCGCCGAAGCCAGGAAGGCGGCGAAATTTTACGGCAATATTCATATCATGGATACCTTTACGAACGAATGGATCTGGGACAACCTCACAGCGGCACAGAAAGAAGCCGAACGCAAAAAAACGCCGACCTACCAGATCAACGTGGACGGCATGCCGGCCGGCGAACGGGATTATGCCTTTCTGCTTGACGCGATCCGCGCTTCGGCATCCATGCCGAACAGTGAAGTGATGAACACCGTTACCGGCGCAATCGTCCATTCGAACGTTCCTGCCTACCTGGTCACGCAGAACGGCAAGGACGTACGCCGCTTTTTCGGGCTCGACAATGCGATCGCGTACGCCAAAGCGTTAACCGGCGCGGAGATCGTCAAGGACGGGCTCGTCTGGTGGACCAATATCCCCTACCTTCAGGTCATGCAAGGCGACAAGCTGGTCCGCTATTTTCATACGAAAAAAGGCGCTCTGGCGTTCGCCAAAGGCTACGATAACGCCCGTATTGTGACGGAGGACGGCACCGCAATATGGGACAATCTGCGAGAGCTGCTTTATCTCGGCTGGAACGGAACTTCGCAGCGGGATACGATTCTCGCGCAGGCGGCCAGTACACAGGGCCTGGACATCGACTCGCCGACCTGGTTCGAGCTTGCGGACGCAACCGGCAAGCTCACCGATACGTCGGATGCTTCCGTCGTTGAAGAGCTGCAGGCGGGCGGCACGCAGGTCATGCCGCTTGTCCACAATCAGTTCGACGCCAAGCTGACAAGCGCCTTTCTCGCCGATCCCGCCGCGCAGAAATCGTTCATCGACGCATTGGTCGGCAAGCTGGCCGAAATCGGCGCGAACGGCGTCAACCTCGATTTTGAAGCGATGGCCGGCGCCGACCGCGACCGGTATACCGCCTTTGTGCGCGATCTGGCTGCGGCCGCCCGCCTGAAGGGGCTGTCGGTCTCCATCGATCTTCCCCGGGGCGATATCAAATGGAACGAACGGACGGCCTATGATCATGAGAAGCTGGCCGCGCTGGTCGATCGTGTCGTCATCATGGCTTACGACCAGTATTGGAAAGGCAGTGAAACCCCTGGGTCGGTCGCGGGCTTGGAATGGACCGAGCAGGGCATACTCGACTTCCTCTCTTACGGAATTCCCCGGACGAAGCTGATGCTCGGCGTTCCGTTCTATGTTCGGGAGTGGAAAATGGATGGCGCGGGCAAGCTGCTCGAAAGCCGCGCGATTTATATGAAGGACGTGCCTGCCCTGCTCGCTTCGGTCGACGCCGAGGCGGAGTTCGACACTCGCTTCGGGCAGACGAAATACACGTACGTGAAGGACGGATTCCAGTACGCATTCTGGGCGGAAACGCCGCAAACGACGCTGGCGCGCATCGACCTGGCCAAAAAATACGACCTGGCCGGCGTTGCGGCCTGGCGTCTCGGCTATGAGCCGGCCGAGCTGTGGACCTCCATGCTGCAGAAGAAATAAGGCGCACTGAAGCCAGCTAAATCGAAAACAAGTCTGAGATGCTGGAAATGGCCTGCTCAGACTTGTTTTTTTCTCGGCATATTAAACCTCACTATGTGTCTTCCCGGTATTCGATTGACTGTACCCTGCCGCTCAGCGGATTGAACCTGATGGTGACGTAGACGCCGAATTCTTTATTCTCCTTCCGCAGCCACAGCTTGAACTTTTCCTCAGACAGTTTGGAGGATACGTTGACTCGCCCCAAATGAAGGTAATCCACGATCTCCGCACTGTACTTTTTCTTCGTCTCCTGCACTGCCATTCTACCCCACTCGACATACTCAGGATTTTTCATTGTCACTTTGTCTACAACGGACCTGGCCAGCGCCGTCAGTTCCTTTTTCCCCACAGTAATTGTGGGTTCTATGGCTGCGCGGGCATCCACCGCCGAACTATGAGCAGCTAAAATGACCCAGCAAAGCAATACTGCGGCTATGGCTTTTCGCATCGGAATCACTCTCCTTTCTTTGTGAGTATGTTTTCCAACTCGCTCATAACCATTCGATTGGACCGATTTTTGAGGGTGTAGGAATGAATTCCCGCCGCAGGGATAAAATAGGAACAAAAGAGAGATGGAGGTTATATGAACGATGGATCGAAAAGATAAATGGACTGCGGAGGACGATTCGTTTTTAGCGGAGACCGTCCTGAGACATATTCAGTGCGGGAATTCTCAGCTTATGGCATTTGAACAGGCTTCGGTGCGCCTTAACCGCACATCAGCCGCCTGCGGGTTCAGGTGGAACAGCGAGCTGAGAAAGCAATACGAAAACGCGATTCGCAGAGCGAAACAAGAGCGGCTGCAGCATAAAAAGGGACAAGCCCATGGGCAACCGGACATTGTGATCACCCGTGGCGAGCCGCAACATGCCCCATCGGATGAATCGCCTCTTAGAGCCGTATCGCAATATATCGAGGAACTCGAGGAAAAAGTAAAAGAGCAGCAAGCGGAGATCGCACGACTGAAGGAAAAGCTGCATCAAGAACGCCCAGAACTGCTGGTAAGCGAGGATCTGCATCATTTAATGAAAATACTTAAGCATGCAAGAGATCTCGGATTTCTGGAGAAGGCAAATTAGAACTTTTATGCGGCCCGTCGGCTCCGACCGGCCGTTTGCGATACCGCAAGGAAAGGCTGCCCCAGCAGCGGGTTGAGCCCGCTGCCGGGGCAGCCTTTCCTAATTCCGCTATATGGCGCCCGACAACAGCCTCCAGTTCATTCAAGTCGGTTGTCGGTGCCTTACAGGCACTTTGAATGTCATTGACTTCAATTGTCCTGTATCACGATCGCAAACCGCCTCAAATGGAAAAGTCAGTTTTCGTATCAAGTATTCCCTGTAAAGCTTTAGCGTTTCATAAGAAACAGAAGGCAGGTCGTATCCATCTTCTTCTCCTTCAATCGTTTCAACTCCCAATATCCCGGCAATGCGTTGTTCCGATTGGTCAAGCATGACCTTCCCTCCTGCCTAATTCCGACCCCAAGAAACCGATTCATGGATTGTTCCGGTGGCGATTTCGGACATCCTTGCGATTAAAGCTTGTATTATACATAGGGCAATGATCTTAATCGGTAATTTCCGCTCCTGTGCCCCGAACAAATAACAAACTTAGTCGATTTTTTAAACTTTGGAATTACCTATCCAATTGTCTCACAGCCGCTCCTTCAGCACCTGACGATCTTCCCGGCATCGTTCAAGCCCCAAACGGTAAATTTGCTCGGCCTTTCCCCGATCTCCTTCATCGCCTCTCATGTTGTACATATCACCCCAACCTACATATCCCCATACCCAATCTGGCTGTTCGTTCGTCAACTGTTCGTAGAGATGCTCAGCTTGAGCGTAGTCTTTCATGAGTTCATAAGATTCGGCAATGTCCCTGCGTAAATTCAACAAATTATGGGCATCCGTGTCAGGCAGCAGCTCCAGCATTTCCTTGCACACGGTAATTCGCTCTTCAAGCAAGGCTTTCCGCTCCATCAGACCGATGGATGCATTTCGGAGTTCATGCTGATAATCGGACACAACCCATTCGAAATCATACGTTGTATTCATCTCCCGATTCAGTTGATCCAACGAGCGCAGTCCCATAGAGTGAATGTACAACTCCTTCAATTGATCCCACACCAGCCGGTACATGTCCAGCCTTTCCTGAACATACTTATCGCCCGAAAGAATATCCAATCGGTCGACGATATCCTCCAGTTTCTCGATACTGTATAGGTCCGGGGCCCATCTCCGGCTTAGCTGCACCGCTGCGCAATAGGGAAAATCCGCGTCTCTCCCTTGGATGCGAGTCTGATTACGTTCCCGCCACAGCTCCGCCACTGTGCCCGGATCCAAGCTGCGACGCAAGTCATCAACGAATTCATAGCGGCTCACAGAGATACCCAACTCCTCCAACTTGGAAACGATCTCTTCATCTGACAACGGGTTCAACCGCTCCGGCATCCAAAAATCCGCCTCTTTGAACAGAGCAGACAATCCGGCCGCTTTCTCCCCCTATATGCATAGAGACAGCGGCAGACACGCCGGGTTTATCATATAGGGGTATACAGCACTTCTTGTACTTCTTTCCGCTTCCGCATGGGCAGAGATCATTTCTTCCGGGATTCATTTCTTCATCCACTCACTTTCTCTACGTTTATTGTGATTTAGATCAGGGGAAACTACGCTTATCAATCCCACAACGGATATTGCTCTGGCGCTTCTCCCTTGGACTCGACAATTGTTGGCTTGAGCGGCAAAGGCGCATCTTCCTCGATATGCACAAGCTCGACATCAAATCTCCACTCATCTCCAAAATCAAATAAATACAGCATACTTGCACCAATATAAAGGCTTACATCCGAGACTTTCACAAATAAGGTGTCGGCTTTCCCTTCCGCAGCCTCCGGGCAATAAATTGGATTTCCCGTCCTTTCGCTACCCCCGATGTAGAACGCATAAAGATGATCGTTGCCAAAATCAAACGCATCCTGAATCGCTATATGCAAATCGTATAAGGAATGGTTGTGGGACAATTCAATTTTCCTCCACACGCTTTTGGACAGCTTCACCTTGAAGGTATAGACACCGGCATGGGTCATTTCCGGCTCCTCTACCGTCTCGTTTATGTAGCCTTCCGGAAACAGATTTCTAAAGACCTCAAAGGGATGCTCGTCTTTTTCCTTGAAAGCCTTGATTTCCAAGGCCGAAAGCAAGAACGGCAAGTCATTCCTGTTCCAATATGGAAGCGCTTTTGATAGCAGGTAACGGCATGCCTCGATGCCAAATTCGTTCGGAAGGAACGCAAGGATGGAGTCCTCATATTTACCCCTAGCGCCTTCAATCTGTTCCAGTTCTCCCCAACCAAAGAAGCTCAAATGATGGAGAAAGTCTGCTCCTTCCGAATACAGCAGATCTATAAAACCTTGATCTTTCATAACGCGCTGCTGAGCTTCAACACCAGCCACGGTTGCCAGCAGATTGTAAAAGGCCGATATCGAAATCCAGCGTGAAAACTTACCGTTAAAATCATAGCGGGTCCAGTAAGTTTGCAGCATATAAACATACTTCTCAAAAGGATTCAGGCTTTGAAAGGTTTCCCATGCCGAAGTTTTTAACATGAATTCGGAATGTGGATAACTCAAACCTGTGGATAAGTCTTGCTTAC